>CALXUL010000295.1 GCA_944391635.1 uncultured Clostridia bacterium
GCTCCCGAGGTTTACCCGCTTTTAGGATACCCTGTAAAGATATGGCGGCAGCACGATTGCCACCGCTTCTACAGGTATATCCGCAGTCTGCGTTCGGGTTGCTCCTCAGCATTGCTCGATTTTGACTACATGATTACTATTGCCATGTATTTTGGCGGTTGAGGATTTACACGGTTTATTTTTAGAACCTTCCTCGTGTGAGAATCAAGCATAACATATTTTTGTTATAATCCCTTACTTTATTGCTGTTCGGAGAGATATGTCCCAACTCGATGCTCTATTATCTTTGATGTTTCCTCTTGACTTCTGACATTGCCGCAATAGGCTACAATTTCCTCTCGGACAATACCGATTATTATATCCGAAATTGGAGATGCAACACTCAAGTTGTCAAGAAAAATATTTATTTCATCAATCATCTCATCGTTCATCTCAACGCTGACTCCGGGAATACCTTCAGATTCGAATGTAATTGGACTGTCATAGCTAATGTTATAAGTGCTTAGGTCATCTATGTAGAAATAGTAAAATATTTTACTCTCCGATTCCCGCCAGCCATTCATAGTTGATTTAAGCGATGGAATCCTGCGCATTCCTTTGTTTGCATCAACAACCGACTCAATTGAAAACAAATATTCCATAAATTCAATTGCTCCATTTTTCACACGGCTTTGCCGTTTTACGGCAAAATATTGATTTGCATTAATATTTGACACTCCGCCGTCTTTAGAAGGATACCCGACGACTTTACCTCCGTCTATCGAACCATATATGCTTCTGCTGCGTGCAAAATCCGCATAGCATCCGATTGAACTTTTATACAGCTGAATTTCCCCATTAATGTAATAATTTTTACCATATTCGTATTCAACAACCGCATTTTCCGGTAGTGATTTCACATAATTTAAGAAGGAATAGAATTGTTCATTGTCAAACTTGCAGCTCCTGCTCTCCATATCCACAAATTCGCAAACCACATATGGCAGCAGCAGGTCAAGTATACTGTCCCGAGAGGTTTGCTGCAGCATTCTTGTGTCGTCGCCAAGAGAAGCGACTGTATCAAGATATGCTTCTATAGTCCAGGTGTCCGAGTCAATTTTGCTGTCCGCTTTGGCGACTAAGGTCTCCACTCTGAATTCGCGCGGAATAACATACAGCTTTCCGTCGAGCTCACAGAATTTTTTGACGCAGTTAAAAATATTATCTTTTGTAAAAGCACCGGTTTCAAGCTCGTAAATATCCTCAAGTATTCCTCGTTCAGCGTATTTGCGAAGCGCGGAGATATCCTCGAATACGATTATGTCTCCAATCTTTCCACTGACAATGTCAAGATCCAGGTTGGATGTGATTGTCTCATAATCTTCGGACAAATACTTCGATTTATATTCATCACACAAGATATAATACTCGTCCTGCATTGAATTAAATCTTATCGCGGCAAGGGGAATGGAATTATTTCCGTCCTCAATGTAGGTGATTTTAACGATCTCGCGGTCGCTGAAATCCATATCCGCTTTTGTCAGGCGAAAGAATTTTTCCACTCCATTGATATCAAACCCATAGGAATACATCGTCTCATCAGACTGAACCACCAGAAGATTGACGCCGGACTCAATTATACCCGAATTCACCCAGTTTAATACGGGGGTTTTTCTATTGTCCGCAATGTCATATCGAATTATTCCCAAATCGGTGCTGTAATACAAATTACCGGATATAGAGATAAAAGTTCGCTTGTCATTTATTGCTACAAATGCACGTTTCCAGTTATCGCTTTCAGTTAAACCATAGCTTTGATCATAAGTATAATGATAATCATCTCCGTATACATGAATTGTTCCGCTTTCCACAAACAATCCTGAAGCGATATTCGGTAACTTTTTTGTCAGAACGCTTTCTCCATTACCTGACAATTGCACAAATGTATTTCCTGCGGCTAGATACCATTTATCTTGTGCTGATTCGATATGTATATCATCTGCGTAAACCTCCTCAGTCGAAATAATTTCATCAAGTGACTTTTCCCATATTTTCTCATCTCCGAAATACTTCACAAGTTTATAGCTTTCTTCTCCCGTCTCGCCGTCATACTCCGCAATTGCCAGTATAGTTTCATCTCCGCAAACAGCAAATTCAATCGCTGTATTTATTTCATCGAACGTTATATATGTAACCGATTTGCTATCGATTTCATATTTTGCAATTTCCGTACATTCGGTATAATCAGGTTTTCGGTGAACACCGAGTAAAAAAATCTGGTTGTCCGAAAGCTTCATATCGGAAACTGAAGTAAAATCCTCGTCAAGAGAAATATTTTCACTAGAAAACACCCCCGTCACTTCATCGTTATTCTTACTCGAACAGGATACGGTTATAATACACATTGATATAACCATGACAGCAGCCAAAAGTTTTTTCATAACTATATACTCCTTTTTAACACCATTTTTTCTTAGCAGTATAAAACGATAAAAACGAAATTATCGCAAAAGCTGCGGCATAAATGATCAACACTGTCTGCCCTTGCAGATACATATCGGTCACTTTGGAAAACGATATAAAATCTAGTAAATTCATGAGATCTAATGATAATTCCGATAAAAGTCCCGGCAGTAAAACAACCGCGGTTATGGCAGTAATAAGAGTTATGCTGTTTTCGAGTAAAGCTGACAGAGTGCATATAAACATAGACAGCGCGACCCATATCAGCACTCTTAAAATTAACATAAACAAAATATACTGCCAAAGCTCAAGATTCAAGTCGGTATTCGCAAATTCTCTGATTGAGTATATCGGTGCGTTTGGGCAGGGAAGCTCGTACCTCACATATATGATTACAATATCCGCAAGGTTCCAAAGCACCGCCATAACGGCAGACACTCCGGCAGAAACGATCAGCTTCGCCCTCATTATTTTTATTCTGCCTTTTTTAGTCAAACGTAAAATATCGGCAAACGCGTTTGACGACGAGTGGCGATTGTATTCGCGGACAAACAGTCCGGAAAATAGCAACAGTGCACCAAACAGTGTCCAGTCAAAAGCAGGAAACAGCAGCTTTTTCCAACCCGTATCATAGATAAAATATGCTTCTTTCCCTTCATCGCTTAGTTTTTTGATATATTCGTCATGACGCTGTATTCGGGTTTCAAATAAGCTTTTCCTACTTAACGAGTAATTTAATTCTTCAATGTATTCGAGGTATGCTTCTTCTGATATATTTCCGTTTTTATACTTGTTATACATAGATTCCTGAGATTCGAGTGCCGTATTCATGCGGGTAAATTCGGCGTTGATGTAATCAGATTTATCTTCTGTCCATTCGCCGGACAAGAGAGTCATGTATTCTTTATAAACAGCGTCGTCATACGTTGCGTTATATTGATTATATATGCTTGAAATACCAATTTTAACAGCTGCTAATACAATAAAAGCATATATTGCTTTTGATGAAATAAGTGATTTATACAGCTCTGATGAAATAAGCGACATTGAGTATATTCGACTTTTTGATCTATATTCACCACGATTGAAAATACGCTTAACGCGGCAGATGAATCCGGTTTGCTTTGAAACAATTGAAATTGATACCGTATAGTTGAATTTCAATACAGAAATCAAGACAGTCGCTCCGATAATTGCGAAATGGAATGCAAATATAATATGTTGACACTCTATCGCATTTCCCATTAAATTTACAACATTTAAGCGTTCAAATAACATTCCTGCCTTTGCGGAATTCATCATATTTAGAACATTAAAAAGATTTCCGGAATCATAATAGTTAATAATTGAAAGTATAAAATTTATACCTATAATTCCAATTCCAAAAAGCATTTGAAATGAATAATTAGAGTCTGTTCATACTAATTGACAAATTAAATTGCACGTGTTATAATAAGTGCATGGAAATAACACAAGAGCAATACGAAAAGATTGAAAAATACCTTCCACGCCAGCGTGGAAATGTAAGCATGAGTAATCTCCAACTG
>CALXUL010000296.1 GCA_944391635.1 uncultured Clostridia bacterium
GCTGGAGCATATCCAGGAAAAATCCCGGATATCGGATCTGCTGCGGCTCCATGTAGATCTTCACACCCTCCAGAGTCTGGAGTTTTCTTTTGATGCTGCAGATCTCCGGCAGCCGCTCCTCTGGAAATTCAATCACCATTTGTTTTATCAGAATGTCCCCGCTCCTTCCATTTCTTCAGTTTCCGGAAGCTTTGCTCACTGATGTTATGCTCAATCCTGCAGGCTTCCTATTCCGCAGTGACACTACGTCTGCTTTTCCCAATATGGAAACCATACGACATAGTATATGTATCCTCATGGCCATTTGTCCCCGCTATCGGGGATGGACTTTTTTGACAGTACACGGGGTTTCATATTTTTTTCAAAATATTCTTTGCTTCATGGTAGCGCCCTCCGTGGGCCACCGATCCCGCCAGGGCATCATTGGTGCATGAGGACATAAAGGACGGAAGCCTTGATGTACTCATGTATGGGAAAAGGGCTGATGCACAACGGCTTTTCTTTTTCACCCGTCAGTCAGTGATAATATTTTATGTATCTTTACGTCTCAACAAGGTTCTAAGCGACAGGGTTACAAATGAATTTTATTTAGTCGGAAGAAAGAGCATTATTAATTTCGGCTTCAATACTTTTTCTTATATCATCCACCGCTTCATCTACTTGCTCATTATTCATCTCGTTCCCATCTTCGTCATAATTATGTGAGTAAATACATCCAGACAAAGCCAGTGTACTTAACACAAAAATTACTAACAACAGGATTCTAATTGCTTTCTTTAATTTCATAAAGTCTGCTCCTTATAAAATCCATGAATTTGGTTAATAGCAACAGTTCGGCCACAAACAACACAATGATACTTCATTTGCCTACATTTTGCTATAAGACAATTTCCATACCATCATAGGCGAAAAAAATATTGTCTAAGGATTTTTCTACCTTTTGATAATCAGCATAAGATTTCCCCCAATATTCATCAATGTGCGTAACAATGATTTGCTTTATCCTATACTTACGTTTGATCTCCATTATTTCATCAATCGTAAACATATCATCTTTGAATGGGGCTTTATCAAGCAGATTGCCCCCTTTCAGTATTCCATCATCGGAAACAAGACCAACGATTAAAACATCTGCGTCAAAGTATAACTCATTATGAACAAATGGCTTCACATCACAACAAGCATATATTGCTTTTTTATATTGGTCTGATATGACATAAAAAGTCATATTGCCACGATGAGTTTTATTATTAACCAAATGAATTTCGATATTTCCAACTTTAATATAGTCTGTTCTATTGATGGAAATACAGTGAAGAATGTTCTGATAGTAATATAAGCCATCCCCATTCCATGCGTTAATATCGTCTACAACCTCCGGCAAAGCTATAAACTGTATCGGTGTGCCATTATCAGCTATACAATCATAGCCTAAAGGTTCAACAATTCGCATCCCCCTTGTATGATCTGGGTCTTTATGCGATATAGAAAGATATTTAATCTCGGAAATACCTTGTCTATCGCACGCAACACCAATATCTTCCGGGGTATCAATAAGCATTTGTATATCTTCAATGTAAATGCTCGGCCCTAACCGTTCATATCTCCCTCTTTTTACGCGAGCTTCCTCACAAATCGGACACTTGCAAAAAGGATTAGGTATTTGAAACATTCCTCCGCTTCCAACGATCTTTAATTTCATAGCTGAACACCTCCTAACGATTTTCCTTAGACATAAAGCGAAGTAAAAATAGAAGAACCGATAACGACATACTGTGTTATCGGCTCTGCGTCTGTGCGTCTGGCTCTTTGATAATTGACATATTCAATTTACAAACATTGATTAGCGTTTCATGTTTGCACTTCGGACAATATAGGGGAAAGTTCTTCAACTCCGTATCGCACCTTATTTTTACTCTTGTTTTATTGCTGCATACGGGACATAAAAGCCATTTATCAGTCACTCTAATCACTTCCTAAAAAATACATCTCCAATACACATTCAAATGGCATGACAAGTATTTGTTATACACTCTGCCCTCTAAATTAAAAGTGCTTTTTTTATATGATTGATTATTCGATTTGGTATCTGCTCGTCAATAGGCATTATTGTCGAAAACATCCGTACTCCTTGATAAGAAAAAATAATCATGTCGATAATTTCCTCGCTATTAACATTATTAAATTCGCCTCGGTTTACTCCGTAAGATATGAAGTAGCTCCACATATCTTTAGAATACAGATACTGTTCAAAAAGGACATTATCATTATCGCTGGGTTGATTTTCGCTGTAAAATTCCAGTATCGCTATACTTAAAGAGCCAGAACTATCTAACATCTCTTTTTTATATCGTTCTAAAATTTCATCAAGTATTACAGGAGCCGGAACCTCATTTTCTATTTTGGAAGAAAGCTCGTTATCTTGTGTATTCATCAGAATATCTATAATTTCTGAGAAAATTTGGTTCGTACTTTCATAGTGCCTATATAGTCCGCCCCTGCTCAATCCAGTATCAATGCAAATATCTTTCATGGTGACATTCTTAAATCCCTTTTTCGCAAATAAGGCCATCGCTTTTTCTAAAATAAGCCTTTTTGTTTCATCGCCTTTTTTTCCCATTGTAGCCTCCCCAATCTGCGACACAAGTGTCGCTAATATAATTATAAGAGATTTGTGTCGCTTTGTCAACCATAATCCTAAGCCGAACAATATATGAATTATAAAGTTCAAGCAACCTGCATATAACAACATTCCATCGGGCAAATATGAATTATACAATGTAAATGTGTGATGTTATATAACGAAAGTAGAAGATTGCCCCAGCTTTGAAATTTTCGGTGCGGACGTGAAAGCCGAGCGGAAAGCCCGACGTCTGCCGCATAAAACGCTGACGAAAATGGTAGGTATTGAGTGGCGATATCTAGCCAACATTAA
>CALXUL010000297.1 GCA_944391635.1 uncultured Clostridia bacterium
ACAATCCCTGCCATACGGCACTTAATATCCATAAACTTTTCCGCACCAAGGTCTGCGCCAAATCCAGCTTCAGTAACAGTATAATCAGCCAGCTTCATTGCAAGGCGTGTAGCAATTACACTATTACATCCATGAGCAATATTGGCAAACGGTCCGCCATGAATCAAACACGGTGTATTCTCGAGCGTTTGAACAAGATTAGGCAAAATCGCATCTTTTAAAAGCACGCTCATAGCGCCATCAGCCTTTAAATCCCTTGCATAAACCGGCTCTTTTTTCCTGTTATAGCCTATTACGATATTTCCAAGGCGTCTTTTTAAATCGGCTCTATCAGCTGCAAGGCACAATATTGCCATTATCTCGGATGCCACGGTTATCATAAATCCGTCTTCTCTTGGCAGTCCGTTTGTCTTTCCTCCTAAACCAACTACTGTTTTTCTGAGCGCACGGTCATTCATATCAAGCACACGTTTCCATACCACATTTGTAACGTCTATATCAAGTTCATTACCCTGATGTATATGGTTATCTATCATTGCTGAAAGGAGATTGTTGGCTGCTGTTATAGCATGCATGTCACCGGTAAAATGAAGGTTAATATCCTCCATTGGCACAACCTGGCTGTAACCACCGCCTGCTGCTCCGCCCTTTATGCCCATTACCGGACCAAGTGACGGCTCACGAAGCGCAAGAACACATTTTTTACCAATCTTAGATAAAGCATCACCAAGCCCTACCGTAGTCGTTGTTTTTCCCTCACCCGCAGGAGTTGGATTTATAGCTGTAACTAAAATCAGTTTCCCATCCTTATTTTTTGAAACACGTTTTATTGCCTCATCGCATATCTTTGCCTTGTACTTGCCGTATTGCTCAAGTTCATCAGCACTAATCCCTATGTTTTCAGCCACTTCCGATATTGGAAGCATCTTAGCCTTTTGTGCGATTTCTATATCACTTAGCATAATTTTCACTCCTTACTGCTGCTTTTTCCATAAACTTGTTCTTATCTACTATGTAGCGTTCATGAATTGCTGTGCCAATAACACCTGAATCATCACTTGCTTGTATCTCATAAACTATTTTCCGTCCGTCTATTTTCGTCACTTCGGCTTTTGCAGATATATTCGCCCCCACAACGCTTGGGGACGTATGTTTTAACTCAAGCAAACTTCCCACGGTCGTTTCATTATCGCTCAAATATCCTGCCACCGCGTCTACCGCAGCAGCTTCCATTGCCGCCGCAAGCACCGGTGTTGCAAGCACTTCAAGTTCCCCGCTTTTTACCGCTTTTGCAGTATCAGATTCTGAAACAGTCAGTTTGAATACACCTATTTTTGTTCCTTCAATCATCTAAAAAACTCCCTGCAACACAAAAATTAAGGCTATACCAACCTTGTGCTCATACAATAAGTCCAGCGGTACAGCCCTGTTCAATTCTGATTATCTATTCCGTTTTTCCCCTATGCTTTTCATTATGCGGTAAATCCCACACGCGAGAAATAAGCAAAAAGGATATCTGCCGCAAAATTACGGCTGCAAATTAATAGAATTAATTATTTCCCCTTTTTCTTTGTCCAAAATTCACCAAGGCAGAGTGCGGGTATGATTAAATCAACCATTACTGTTTACTGTTAAAGTAAACCCTGTCATCATGAACTTTTTTAAGCAGCATGTCAAGTCTTTTCTCAACATCACCTAAAATATCATCAGCATACTGGTCACAGTCTGCCTTAATTTCCATGGAACGGTTCTGAGCCTCATTAACAAGCTGATTTGCCTGTTCTACTGCCTGTCTGGTAATTTCATTTTCATCTATCATTTGACGCACCTTATCCTCAGCATTTCTAACCATAGTTTGTGCGCGTGTTTCTGCTTCAGAAAGGATTCTCTGTCTTTCATCCTTTACCCATTTAGCTTCTTTAAGCTCCTCCGGGAATACAAGACGCATTTCCTGAATATAATCAAGCAAATCCTCTTTGTCAACAAGTATTTTACCGCTAAGCGGTACTATCGGAGCCTTATCAATGCTCTCTTCCATCATATCAACTATTTCCAAAATTTCCATAACCCCATACTCCTATCAATAATTATACTTTTTTCTAATTTCCGGAATAATATTCTCCGGCACAAGACCTTCCAGACCGCCGTTATACTTTGCTACTTCTTTTACCATGCTTGAACTGATATATGAGTACTTTGAATTAGTCATCATAAACACAGTTTCAAACTCAGGATTAAGCGCCTTATTAAGTAATGCCATCTGAAATTCATATTCAAAATCAGCTACCGTCCTAAGGCCCTTAATTATTACCGCTGCATTCTTACATTTGAGAAATTCTACCAGAAGTCCGGAAAATGTATCACAGTCAACATTATCCATACCAGCAATCACACGTTCAATCATAGCCTTACGCTCCGATACCGAAAACAGCGGTTTTTTGTTAATGTTATCAAGCACTCCCACTATTTCTCGGTCATAGAGCTTTGATGCCCGGTTTATTATGTCAAGATGACCGTTTGTTATTGGATCAAAGCTGCCGGGATACACAGCAATTCTCAATATGCTTCACCTTCTTTGGTAAATTGTAATGTAGCTCCGTCCGTACTTTTTTTGTTTTAAAACCGCAAGACCTTCAAATTCTGAATGTAAATCCGTCTCATCACTTTCAAGCACAATAATACCGCCGTCTGCAAGACGCGAATTTTTCACAATGTCAGTCAATACCGGCAAAATAAATCCCTTGTTGTA
>CALXUL010000298.1 GCA_944391635.1 uncultured Clostridia bacterium
AATGATTGTATTTTCAAAATTGATGATTTTGCCCTGGCTGTCAGCAACACGTCCGTCATCAAGAATCTGCAAAAACAGGTTAAATACTTCCGGATGAGCTTTTTCAATCTCATCAAGCAGAATAACCGAATACGGATTACGCCGAACTTTTTCGGTAAGCTGTCCGGCATCGTCATAGCCTACATACCCGGGCGGCGAACCAATAAGTTTGGATACCGAATGTTTTTCCATATATTCAGACATGTCAATTCTAATTAACGCATCTTCGTTATTAAACATAACTTCAGCAATAGTTTTTACAAGCTCGGTTTTTCCAACTCCGGTGGGACCTGCAAAAATAAAGGAAACAGGACGTTTAAGTTTTGAGATATCCGCGCGTCTGCGTCTGATAGCGCGTGCTACGGCGTTTACTGCCTCATTCTGACCGATTACACGCTTGTGTATGAGATTTTCCAAATCAAGAAGTTTCGACGTTTCATCAAGTGTAAGCTTATGCACAGGTATTTTTGTCCAGCTCTCAATAACCGCGGCAATATCGTCAAAAGTAATCTCGGCTTTTGACGCTTCATCTTCTTTTTGTGTGAGCTGATTTTGAAGTTTTAGCTCTTCACTTTTTAATTCTGCCACTTTCTGATAATCTTCATTTTCTGTGGCGGTTTGTTCATCCTGTGATATATTTTCTAAGCGCTCGCGCAGAAGTTTTGCTTCATAAAGCGCCGTATTTTTTAGATTCACACGGCTGCCGGCTTCGTCAATAACATCAATCGCTTTGTCAGGAAGAAAGCGGTCGGTTATATATCTTTCGCTCATACGGCAGGCTTGCTCGATTATTTCATCACTAATTTTTACCGAATGATAAGTTTCATAATAGTCGCGTATACCTTTTAGGATTTCTATGCTTTCGGAAATACTCGGCTCATCAACAATTACAGGCTGGAATCTCCGTTCAAGAGCAGAGTCTTTTTCGATATGCTTTCGATACTCAGAAAGAGTAGTTGCTCCTATAATCTGTATTTCGCCGCGGGCAAGAGCAGGTTTTAATATATTTGCTGCACTCATTGCGCCTTCAGCGTCACCGGCAGCGACAATATTATGGATTTCATCAATCACGAGTACAACATTTCCTGCCTCTTCCGCCTCAGTTAAAAGATTTTTAAGCCGCGCCTCAAATTGACCACGGAACTGAGTGCCGGCAACTAATGCAGCAAAATCAATAAGGTATAGCTGCGTATTAAAAAGCTTAGGCGGAACTTTACGCTCGAAAATGCGGCATGCAAGTCCTTCTGCAATTGCAGTTTTGCCGACGCCGGGTTCCCCTAAAATTACCGGGTTGTTTTTTGAGCGGCGGTTTAGAATTTGTATTACGCGCTCAATCTCTTCATTGCGGTTAATAACCCTATCGACCTTTCCGGCTGCCGCTTTAGCAGTAAGATTAATTCCATAGGTATCAAGCAGTGATTTTTTCTGGTTCATACGCGGCTTTTTCTTTTTGTCGTTTGTGTCTTTGCCGGCGGCATCAGCTGAGGCGGGATTATTTGCACTAAAGAAATTTGACATAAAGGACATAGGGGTGGTAGCGGCTCCGCCCTCGTCAATGTCGCCGCCTGATAGCTCGCGCAGCATATCATCCATTTTCCCGTCAGCTGCAAGCTCGCCCATATTTTCTGCAAAATCAGCCATTTGACTGTTTAGTGTATCAATATCCTCATCACTGATTCCCATCTGTTCTATCATATTATTAAGTGGTGCAATACCGAGCTGTTTTGCGCATGCAAGGCAAAGACCTTCGTTTGTTGTTTTATCGCCGTCAATCTTGGCTATGTATATCACAGCCGGATTTTTGTGGCAACGTGAGCATAAATTCATTTAAATTTCCTTTCTTGGATTAGATTTATACCTAATTATATTTTTATCATTATACCACATCTGCACAAACCTGCAAAGCTTTTTTTATTTTGTTCACAATAAGTTAATTAAAGACGGTAAATACATACAAAATATTTTTGAAAAATTAGTAATAAATTGTATAAATTTTATAAACTTAACAATTTTGTAATAATTATTGCTTGAAATGTTACAAAATTAGGGGTATAATCAGTTTTGCTTAACAATTTTGTAATAATTATTCTCATAAAAGCATATAATTGTTTTTAGAAAGTATTACAAAAAAGAAAAGTATGAGGAGAACTTGTGGATGAAAACAAAAATAATGGCTGCACTGGGTGCAGCAGCATTAGCTGTGGCAGTTTTGCCAAACAGCGTAATGGCATATTGGACAGGTGGATATGAGGTATATGTAAACGGCGAAAGCATTGGCATATTAGAAAAAGCCGCACAGGTGGAATCAATGCTTGCGGGGGTAAATGAACAGCTTACAGACGCATATGGTTTTGGTGCGGCGATTAATCCCGATATAAAATTGACAGCTATGCTGGTTGCAAGTGAAAAGCTTGCTGATGCGCGGACGATTCATAACGGTTTGGCTAAAGCATCAGAGGATATGGGAGAATGTGTTAGAATCACCGTTGATGAAACAGCAACAATATGTGTTGCTAATGATTCAGAGGTTATCGGTACAGTAAAATACTGCACTGATAGGCTCGGTGTTGAGAATTCACAGACATCGGTAGTTGAATTTATTGGGTGCATGCCTGATATGATGCCAAAATCGCAGATTTTGACAGCTCAAGAGGCTGGCGATTATTTAATTGAAAACGGACTTATAACGGTCTGTTCACAAACGGTTGAGGAATCAGAGCGTAAATATATCCCTCAGGCAGTGGAGCAGGAGGATCCTGAACTTTATGATGGGGTTAGGAGGACAACATATAAAGGAAGGGACGGAGTCGAAAAGGTAGTATCTGTTAGTCGTTATGTAAATGGTGAATATACGGACACAACAGAAAAAAGTGAAATAATAGATTATGGAGAACCAGCAGTAATTAGTGTTGGAACAAAGGCAAGACCTGCAGGGGTAGGGACCGGAAGCTTTATCATGCCGACATCAGGAAAGATAACTTCGTCGTATGGATCAAGATGGGGACGTATGCATAACGGTATAGATATTGGAGCATCGACAGGTACGCCTGTGTATGCTTCTGATGACGGGGTTGTAACGTGTTCTGAATATAAAAATTCATATGGGAACCTTGTTAAAATAGACCATGGTAATGGATATGAAACTTATTACGCGCATAATTCCGAGCTTCTTGTATCAGTAGGTCAGACGGTGAAAAAAGGCGATTTAATTGCTAAGGTAGGCTCAACCGGCAATTCAACAGGTCCTCACTGTCATTTTGAGATACATTATAACGGCGAAACACAGAATCCTATGAATTATATTAAGTAAAAATTGCGGCGTTTATTTAGACGCCGCAATTTTTTTGTGTTAAAAATATAAGTTCTACAAAAATTACGTAGGCTTATTTTTAGAAAAATATGGTTGTTAATCTATGAGTATTTCCGACAGCGGGCGTTTTGGGACGTTTAAGACCCCGTCAGAATCCAGCCAGTATTTTATGCTATCGGATGTTTTTTCTACAGCACGGCTTTTTTGGGAAGGATAGCCGAGTGCAAGCAGATAGAGAAGTCTCATATTATCAGGAGGACACAAAATGTCACATAAAGCGTCCCTGTCGATGGCTCCGAGCCAGCAGGATGCAAGTCCGTCCTCATAAGCTCCAAGCATCATATTTGTTATAGCAGCTCCTGCGTCACATTCAAACTGCTGCTTTATATTAAGGTCACCGAATACCGCAATATAGGCTGTGGGACGCTCGTTTGGCAATGGGCTTGCGTTATCAAGATATGCAGCCCATTTAATATGAGGAAAAATTTGATTTGTCAGCTCTTTGGAGGAGGCAATTTTAAACTTTAACGGCTGGAGATTGCCTCCTGTTGCCGCCATAGCAGCATATTCAACAAGCTTTAAAAGTTCAGAATAGTTTATTGGCTCTTGTGAAAATTTTCTGATACTGCGCCTGTTCATTATAGCTTCGCGTATAGTCATAAAATCAGTCCTTTCTGTATTTGTATATCTGTATAAATTGTAGTTTGCCCGCGCTATTTTGTCAATCAAAATTTTGGATAAATATTGAATATCATATTAATGTGTGATATACTTTATAATAGATTGGTATGCAAAAATTTAAAATATGTTGCCGGGAGGAAAGAAAAATGCACTCCAAAAAAGATTATGAAGATTTATTGATGAAAATATTAAATCCTGTAAAACCGTATTATTCGCAAGGCAAGGCATATCTTGTGCTTGGTGATACTGCGGCTACATATAGAGATAAAGCGGCATGGATAGAAGGCTTTTCAAGACCGCTGTGGGGACTTGCGCCGTATTATGCAAATCCTGAAGAAGCTAAAAATAAGGAATTTGCTGATATTTATACAGAAGGGTTTAAGAATGGGACAAACCCATTTCACCGCGAGTACTGGGGTGAAATTTCTGATTATGACCAGGTGATTGTTGAAATGGCAGCAATGGGACTGGCGCTTTTGATTGCACCGGAAACCTTTTTTGCACCGCTTTCCGATGAGGAGAAAGGTAATCTTGCATCCTGGCTTTATACTATTAATGATCATAAATATCCGGATAATAACTGGGTATTATTTCAGGTTATAGTAAATATAGGACTAAAAAATGTTGGTATGCCCTATAATGATAATATGATAGAATGGGGTATTTCAAAGGTTGTCAGCTGGTATCTCGGAGACGGCTGGTATAAGGATGGAGCAACAGAGCATTGTGATTATTACGTTGCGTTTGCGATACATTTTTATAGTCTTGTTTATGCAAAATATATTGAAAAGGCATATCCTGACAGAAGTAACAGAATTAAGGACAGAGCAAAAAGATTTGCTCAGGATTTTATTTACTGGTTTGATAAAAACGGGTCTGCAATAGCATATGGTAGGTCGCAAACATATCGTTTTGCGCAGTGCGCGTTCTGGTCTGCTCTTGTTTGGGCGGATGCATCGCCGTTTCCGCTTGGTGTTGTAAAAGGAATAATTAACAGAAATCTTGAAAATTGGATTAGTTCGCCGATTTTTGATAAGGCAGGTCTGCTTACAATCGGCTATAAATATCCCAACCTGTTTATGTCGGAGCATTATAATGCGCCCGGCTCACCGTATTGGGCGCTTAAGAGCTTTTTAATATTGGCATTGCCGGAGGATCATGAATTTTTTAAAGCAGAGGCAAGCGAACTTCCCGAACTTGATTCCGTACATGTCATGGCACCTGCAAAAATGATTGTTACAAATACCGGAGATAACGCAATTCTTTATGCTAATGGTTTGGGTACGGATGCAGAACATGGTCAAATGGCTGAAAAATATGCTAAATTTGCATATTCGTCAAAATACGGGTTTTCTGTATCGCGTTCTTCAAGAAGCCCGCAGCAGATGTCGGCGGATTCTACGCTTATGTTTGATGTTAAAGGATACATGTATGTAAACCGTCTGTCAAAATCCTGTGAACTGTTAAGTGATAAGAGGCTTAAAATTGTATGGTCTCCTTGCGAAGGGATAGATGTTGAGACAATAATTACACCCTATGCTAATTCACATAAAAGAGAGCATACGATAAAAGCAGCATTTTCTTGTTTGGCGTATGATACTGGCTTTGCAATAGGCTGGGAAAATGGTGCAGCAAAAATTGAGGTATCTGACGGTGAGGCAAGTGTCGTATCTTCTTTGGGAGGATGCAGGGTGTATTCAGAATATGGCGAGGGTGTTGTAATAGATGCTGAGCCGAATACAAACCTTATAAATAACCATACTAAAATACCGGCTGTGCTTTATAAAATTCCTATCGGAGAATCTAAAATATCATCAATGATATATGAAATTGACGGAGAAGAACAAGGTGTTTGATAAATTTTACCCGGATTACCGGTTTGATACGGTTCAGGATATTCCTGACGAATTCTTTTATGAGAATAATATAAGATTTGCAATACTTGATATAGATAATACGCTTGTTGCGTATACATCACCAAAACCTGACAAGAAGGCGCTTGCATTTTTAGAACGCCTTGACGGCTTGGGGATAAAAATATGTTTTGTATCAAATAATCACAGGGACAGAGTTGAAAGCTTTTGCATAGGACTTGATTATCCCTATATTTTTGATGCAAGAAAGCCGCTGGTTTTTAAACTAAGACGCGCGATGAAAGCGGCAGGCGTCGGGAAAGAAAATACCGTTTTAATAGGCGATCAAATATTTACCGATGTTTATGCTGCAAACAGAGCAGGTGTATTATCGGTTATGGTAAATCCGATTGAAGCAAAGGAAACGCCGTTTTTTGGATTTAAGCGCGCAATGGAACGCGTGGTAATGAGAAAATATAACAGAGGAAGTGA
>CALXUL010000299.1 GCA_944391635.1 uncultured Clostridia bacterium
CCCCGTCTTTGTATGACTTCTCAATCGCTTCTACTGCATTATCCGCTTTGTTGCCTTCGCCCATAACCATTGCGTTATATGCTTTTTCAACTCTGTCCCATGCAAAATCACGGTCCATAGCATAATATCTTCCCATAACAGATGCACCCCTGCCTACGCCGATCCTGTCAAGCTCATCTTCAAGCTGCTTCATAAAACCGGCGCCAGATGTTGGCGATACATCTCTTCCGTCAAGAAATGCATGTATATACACTTTCTTAACATCATTCTTGCGCGCCATTTCTACAAGCCCTACCAAATGGTCGATATGGCTATGGACTCCCCCGTCGGATAAAAGACCGAAAAGATGCAGTGCGCTATTATTTTTCTTGCAGTTTTCCATTGCCTTCAAAAGCGCCTCGTTTGAGAAAAATGCACCGTCTTCTATATCTTTTGAAATTTTAACCAGCATCTGATATACAACACGACCGGCTCCGATATTTGTATGTCCGACCTCTGAGTTGCCCATCTGCCCATCAGGAAGACCAACTGCAAGACCGCTCGCATAAAGTATAGTGTTTGGATAATTTGCAAATAAATTATCAAGTCTTGGTTTATTAGCTGCTTTTATAGCATTACCTTCGGTATTTTCCGACAAACCGTAACCATCCATGATAATCAGTGCAATAGGTTTTTTTGCCATATTAAAACTCACCTCTCAGCCCGCAAAATACTAAAATTCTTCTTTTGCTCCGCCGCGGGCGCCGGAACAATTATATTTAAAGAAACGACAGTATAAGAGCGGCAGAAAAACCGCCGCCCACCGTTAATACGTCATTATTTTGCCGCAGCCACAATTATAGAAAAATCTTCAGATTTAAGCGATGCTCCGCCAATGAGCCCACCGTCAATGTTTTCTTTTTCCAAAAGCTCTGCCGCATTTTTCGCATTCATGCTTCCACCATACTGTATTGTAACAGCCTTTGCAGTAGCGTCATCATAAAGTTCTGAAAGCACCTTTCTTATTCCGCCGCAAACCTCTTCTGCCTGATCAGCAGTCGCTGTTTTACCTGTACCGATTGCCCAAATCGGCTCATAGGCAATTACAACCTTTTTCATATCATCTGCATTGATACCGGCAAATGCTTTCTTTACCTGCATTGTAATTAAATCCATTGTTACGCCTGCTTCACGCTCATCAAGGCTTTCACCAACGCATACTATCGGAATTAAACCCTTTTCAAGAGCTTTCTTTGTCTTTTTATTTACTGTTTCATCTGTTTCCGCAAAATACTGTCTGCGCTCTGAATGCCCTATTATAACATAATTAACGCCCATATCACAAAGCATATCAGCAGACACTTCACCAGTATATGCACCGCTGTCCTCAAAATGCAGGTTTTCTGCGCCTATTTTAACATGTGTACCCTTAGCTGCCTCTATTGCCGGAGCAAGGCATACATACGGTGTGCAGCAAACAACCTCGCAAGATGCGCCTTTGGTTTTTTCTGCAACTTCTTTAACAAATTCATATGTCTCAGAAGGGAGCTTATTCATTTTCCAGTTCCCTGCAATAATATACTTACCCATTTATCCTTATCCTTTCATAATCTTATTTATCATTCAATGCAACAATACCCGGAAGATCTTTGCCCTCCAAGAATTCAAGCGAAGCTCCGCCTCCAGTAGAAATATGACTCATCTTATCGCCAAGACCTGCCTGATTAACTGCCGCAACGCTGTCTCCGCCGCCGATAATTGTTGTAGCGTCAAGATCTGCCAATGCTTTTGCAATAGCATTAGTTCCCTTTGCAAAGTTCGGCATCTCAAATACACCCATAGGTCCATTCCATACAACAGTTTTTGCATCTTTTAATGCATCACAAAACAGCTTTATCGTTTCAGGTCCTATATCAAGCCCCATCCAGCCTTCTTCTATATTTCCCTTTACAACCTTCGACTCAGCGTCATTTTTGAATTCTTTTGCGACAACAGTATCTACCGGTATAAGAAGTTTGACACCCTTCTTTTCTGCCTTTTCCATCATTTCCTTTGCGTAGGAAATATAATCTGTCTCAAGCAGCGAATCTCCTACTTCTCTGCCAAGAGCCTTCATAAATGTATATGCCATTCCGCCACCGATAATTAATGTGTCAACTTTCTCAAGCAGATTATTGATTACCGAAATTTTTGATGAAACCTTTGAGCCTCCCAACACAGCAACCAAAGGTCTTACCGGATTATTTACGGCATTACCCAAAAATTCAATTTCCTTTTGAATCAAATAACCGCATACAGCAGTCTTTATATAATCGGTTACACCCACATTTGAGCAATGTGCTCTATGTGCAGTTCCGAACGCATCGTTTACAAATACATCTGCCAAAGATGCAAGTTCCTGTGAAAATTCAGGGATATTTTTGGTTTCTTCTGCACGGTAACGTGTATTTTCAAGCAATACCACGTCAGATTCTTTCATTTCTGCAACAGCTTTCTTTGCATTTTCCCCTACTACGTTATTATCAGCTGCAAAAATAACATCCTTGCCCAATTTTTTTGACAATGCTTTTGCAACCGGTGCAAGCGAGAGTTCCGGTTTCGGCTCGCCCTTAGGCTTGCCCATATGCGAACAAAGAATCACCTTTGCTCCGTTCTCCATCAAATATTTTATTGTCGGCAGTGCGCCGTCTATTCTTGTTTCGTCTGTGATATTAAGCTGGTCGTCCAGCGGCACATTAAAATCACATCTTACAAGAACTCTTTTCCCCTTTACATCGATATCCTCAATGCTTTTTTTGTTTAACATTTTCGACACCTCTATTTTCATATTATTTTTCAGTTTTCCCACACGATTCTATTTTATCCTAAAATAGTATTTTTTTCAAGTATGTTGATAAAATTTTATTCATATTTTTTTCCATAACTATTTTTAGTATTGTTAAAATGTGCATATTGTATACTGCCTTAACGAAAAAAATAAAGCCGGACAAAAGTCCGGCTTTATCCAGTCACTTAAAAACACCACATGCCCATATAGATACAGCTACACAAATTGCATCTCCGACAAGCGCAGCAAAAAGAACCTTTTTTGTATGTTTAACTTTTGTTACACCAAAATATACCATAAGCACATAAAGCGTTGTTTCTGATGACGCGGCAATTACCGAGGCTATTCTTCCGGCAACGCTGTCCGGACCATAACGGTTTAATATTTCTGCCAAAAGCGCAACCGATCCGCCTCCCGACACCGGTCTTAACACAGCAAGCGCAATTAACTCCTCCGGCATATCAAAAGGCAGTATCCTTGCAGCCTGCTGTGCAAATACTCCCATCACTCCTGATGCGCGGAGCATTGATGCCGCGGACATTACTGCCACCATTGCCGGCAAAATCCCAATTAATGTTTTAAATCCTTTTTCTACTCCGCCGCAAAACTCCGAGTATACATCAACCTTACCGAAAAGACATGTGCCAACTGCCGCAAAAATTAAAATAGGTACTACAAAATCCATCATTGTCTTTTACCAAATAATACCAATGCTGTACCAACTGCCGCAGCAAGCGACACAACAGACGTAATCCAGACCGGTATAATAATATCAAACGGCGCCGTGCTTCCGGCAGCTGTACGCATCGCCGCGACCGTCGCCGGAATTATCTGAAGCGATGACGTATTCATCACCGCAAAAATGCACATCTTCCTGTTAGGGTACTTGCTTTTGTTTTCTTCATCAAGTATACGCATCGCCTCAACCCCCGGCGGCGTAGCTGCATTTCCCATACCAAGGATATTCGCTGTAACATTCATAGAAATATTATTTAAAGCTTTGCTGTCTTTGCCAAAAACCCTGCCCAGAACAGGTGACAAAACCTTGGATAAAACCTTGGTAATCCCCCCTGCCTCACAAAGAGCAAGTATCCCTGACCAAAAACACATCAGTCCCGCAAACCCCAAAACCGTATAAAACGCACTGCCGGCGCCCTCAAGTCCTGCGGCAAGCACTTCGCTTATATTCCCGTTTATCGCCCCTGCTGCCAGGGATACCAGTATCATTCCCGACCAAATATAATTCATATGCAAACGCTCCTTGAAAGTCCTTGTATTTACTTTCAATCTATGGTATAATTACTAAAAATATGACAAAGGAGCGCCTATTTGCTATGAGCAGGGCTGATAAAATTTTTATTGATAATATACGGGATATAATTGAAAATGGCGTTTGGGACACCGATCTTGATGTACGACCGCACTGGGATGATGGAGAAAGCGCGCATACTGTAAAGAAATTCGGTATTGTAAATCGCTATGATTTGCGCGAAGAATTTCCAATTCTTACTATTCGCCGTACCTATTTTAAAAGTGCTTTTGATGAGATTCTATGGATTTGGCAGAAAAAATCCAATAATATAAAAGACCTGTCGAGTAAGATATGGGATCAATGGGCAGATGAAAACGGTTCAATCGGCAAAGCCTACGGGTATCAGCTCGGTATCAAACACAAATATCCTGAGGGTGAATTTGACCAGGTGGACAGGGTCTTATTCGACCTTAAAAACAACCCTCAGTCACGGCGCATTATGACAAACATTTATAACCATGCTGATCTTAATGAAATGCACCTTTATCCTTGCGCATATTCTGTTACCTTTAATGTGAGCGGTAATGTACTAAACTGTATACTTAACCAACGCTCACAGGACATGCTCACCGCGAACAACTGGAATGTATGCCAATATGCAATACTTCAGCATATGTTTGCTGACAGCTGCGGTCTTGTAGCCGGAGAACTTGTACATGTAATAGCCGATGCGCACATTTATGACCGGCATATCCCGATTGCCGAAAAAATAATTTCAAAAGAACCTTATCCTGCCCCCGCTTTCATAAAGCGCGACAAGTGCAATGATTTTTATAAATTCACCACAGACAGCTACGCTCTTGAAGATTATAAATACCATCCGCTGGACGAAAAAATCCCGGTTGCAATATAAATCGGAGGTTAAAAAAGAATGAAAATAATCGCACACGAAAGTATAAACCACGGAATCGGACGCAATAATTCCCTTATGTTCAAGCTCCCTCAGGATATGAAATTTTTCCGCGAAACAACGACCGGAGGAGTAGTTATTATGGGAAGGAAAACTCTTGAAAGTTTTCCCGGCAAAAAGCCTCTTCCAAACAGAGTAAATATTGTTTTATCACGTAACCCGGGTTTTAATTCGGAGGGCATAACAGCGGTAGGAAGCGTCAGCGAGGCTTTGGAAGAATTAAAAAAATACCCGGGCAAAGAAGTCTTTGTCATAGGCGGCGCAAACATTTATGAGCTTATGCTCCCTTACTGCGATACCGCGCTCATAACAAGAGTTTTTGAAGACGCCGACGCAGATGCCTTTATCCATGATTTTGATTCTGATCCCGAGTGGACTCTTACCAGGCAAAGCGATGAAATAAACGATAACGGACATATTATAAGGTTTCTTGAATATAAAAGGATTTAGAAACAAAAAAATACCTGATGCAAATGATTTTCATTTACTCAGGTATTTTTATTTTTATTCATCAATAATTTTAGTTTCAAACGCCTCAAGAATATATCCTAATGCTTCGGTCTTATAATCATTATGATTAATCAGAATTTTCACTCTCCGCGTTTTGCTTTCTCTTGTCACAAACTCAACACCGTAAGGAAGTTCCAATCTTTCAAGTCCTGCTTCATCTATTGCAGCATAAATAACTTTTTTCAATGTGTCAGAATCAGGTGTGGTACCTATATAATACACGCTTCCTTTTTTATAGCAGTTGTGAGTTATTGCGGCATAATGGCTGTAAAATTTATCTTTATAGCGGTAAAGCACTTCTGCCTCTAAAGGTACTATCATATCCCTGAATATACCTGCCGACGCCTCATCGCCATTCGCTGAAATAAGAGGTATACAGTCATACTCCTGCACGCTTTCGGTTTCCTCAACAAATAATCCCAGCAAATCATTACAATCTACCGGTATTGTCTTTCCGAAAACAAGATTATTACGTCTGTCCTTTATGGAGGTTCGATACGTCACAATCAGTATTCCGCCTGATGCGGCAAATTCCTTTAGCCTATCCAGTAATTCGCTGTCTGTAACTATCATATTCGGAACAACTACTATCTTATATCTCGAAAAATCCCTTGAAGCAGGAATAACATCAACCATCTGCCCCGCACCGAAAAATACGCTATGAAGCCTTTTCATTTCAGTTTCGCAATCAAACAGCAGACTTTGCTGCTGAATACGGAATGAAGCAAGAGAATCATAGTCATACAACACCGCAATATCGCTTTTAATCGGCGCTGTCAGTACATCTTCATACTGTTTTACTTCATCAAAGAAACTCTGTACCTCAAAAAATCTACGTCTTGGAACATTATCAGCATCAATAACCCCATAGCAAAACTGTTCTGCACCCTTAGTTGCGCCTCGGTAACGAAAATACATCAGTCCGTCGCATCCGCGTGCTGCGCCCTGCCAGCTCCACATTTTTGCTTGTCCCGGGCGAGGAAGGAAACCGGTAATATCATGACCTTGCGCGCCCATTATTGCTTCGGTAATCCAAAAATTCCCATCTTTTAATCCACGCATATAATCCAGCCCAAATGCAATTTCACTTGCCGCAAGAGGCTCTTTCTGCCCGCCCCAGACCGGGTAATTATTATAGGCAACCTTATCAATATACTTTGAAACCCCAGAATAATCAACATGTTTTCCCAAACCTCCGCCAGGGAAATCATGAATTACAACAGCATCCGGAATTATTTTATGAATCAAGTCACTCTGCATTTTTGCAAACTCTACTATGCTTTGGCTGCAAAACCTTTCCCAGTCAAGTCGCAAAGCAGGATTATGTGTTGTTATCGTCGGACCCGGCAGAGGAATTTCAGAAAAATCATTATATTCCTGACTCCAAAAAGCCGTGCCGTATTCACTGTTTAACAAATCTATATCGCCGCCGAATATACCTTTCAAATATTCATCAAAAGCACTGCGGCAACGAGGACACCAGCAGGTGTCGCTGCCTTCGTGACCAAGTTCATTATCTATCTGCCATGCTATTATTGCCTTTTCGTCACGATAATGACCGGCAAGTTCGGTTATAATCCTTTTACAAGCCTCTTTGTAGACACTGCTGTTAAAGCAATAAACGTGCCTGCCGCCGTAATTTCTGACCGAACCGTCCTCAAATTGTGACAATATATCAGGATTTTTCTTTATAAGCCACGCCGGCGGCGTTGCGGTAGGCGTTCCGAAAATGACGTTTAAGCCCTTTT
This sequence comes from uncultured Clostridia bacterium, assembly GCA_944391635.1. Classification (GTDB taxonomy): domain Bacteria; phylum Bacillota; class Clostridia; order UBA1381; family UBA1381; genus HGM11525. The sequence goes on from CALXUL010000299.1 coordinate 7,287, forward strand.
CTTTTGCCTTATTTATTACGTTATCAAAATATGAAAAGTCAAACTTTCCTTCTTCAGGCTCCATCCTGTGCCATGCAAATTCGCCTATGCGTATTACATTACACCCAAGCTCCAAAATCCTGTCAAAATCCGCATCCATCATTTCGTCCGGCCACTGTTCCGGATAATAGTCAACGCCTAAAAGCATATTTGTTTTTTCTGCATTATTCATCTTCGCCCCTGCTTTCCTCGCCGCGCAGCACCGCAATAATATGATGATAGAACTCGGCATTAAGCTTATATCCGCGCTTATATACTACAAGACACAATACCGACAGTATAGCGGGTAATGCTATCATAATAATACGCATTCCCATAAGAGTTGCAGCACTCTGTTCAACATTTGGCACAAAGCCTATCACCTTAAGTCCGGCTGCTGCAACAAATCCGCTGAACGCTCCTGCAAATTTTACGACAAATGTCTGAGTTGAGAATATTATACTCTCATTTCTCGTTCCCATTTTAAACTCACCATAATCCACTGCTTCAGCAAGAACTACCGTAACCAAAACCAGCATAAATCCTATTCCGATATTTATAATTGCACTGCATACGCCTGTAAGGATTATATTCTCAGGAAGTGTATATCCCAAAATAAGCAACGCAATAAATCCAACTACCGGCAAAAGTGATGATACCGCAAACATAATCTTCTTATCTATCTTCTGTGAAATCATCGGGAATACAAACAGCGCACCCATCTGTGCAAATCCCGCAACACCCGTATATGTCGCATACAAAGCTTCTTTTACGCCGCACACATACTCAAAATAGTAGAGTGCAAAACTGTTTGAAAGCTGATATGCCATATTGAAAAACAACGCAATACCAAGCACTACAAGTACTTGGTCATTTTGTACAAGTACCTTTACCATACGCTTTACACTTGTTTTCTCGCCTGTTCCCGCAGTGGCAACTACACGTTCTTTAACCTGGGTTACTGTAATCAGTATCGTAACTATGAAAACCAGCGCAACCGCAATCGCAAAACGTGAGAATCCAAGTATCTGGTCTTCGCCGCCAAAATATTTAACTATATATAAGCCGCCGCTTCCGACAACAAGCCATGCCATACTTGCAAAAAATCTTGGTATTGCGCTTATCTGACTGCGTTCATTCTCATCATCAGTAAGAGCCGGAACCATACTCCAATACGGTATATCCATTATTGTATACGTCATGCCCCATAACAAATACATTATGCCTACATATACCGCATACTGCCACGCCGGCAAATCAACATCAAAGTACAATCCTACCAAAACAAACGCATTAAGTATGGTGCCCAATAAAATCCAAGGTCTGAATTTTCCCCATTTCGAACGGGTGTTGTCCACCACCATACCCATAAACGGGTCGTTAAACGCATCCCATATACGCGCCGCCATAAACAGCACCGCAACAAACATAGGGTCTACCAAACGTACATCCGTTAAGTACTTCATAAAATATGTCGATACAATCGCATACACAAGGTCTTTTCCAAAGGCGCCCATACCAAAGCTCAGTTTTGAACGCCAGGTTAATTTTTTGTTCATCTCTCTTTTCTCCTTTTCTGTAAACTACCCGGCTTTTGCCAATATAGTTCTTATAAATATAATAACACACTTTTTTATCTTTTTCAACAAAAAACAAGTTGTTTTTACGCATTTTTTGGTTAATATTTTGCCTTTTATGTAAATATATTGGCATTTGACCATGTTTATACCAATATTTAAGCTATAATATGTTTTTTATATACATCACAGATTTTCACCATGAAAAAAAGCCCGTAATATCCGGACTTTTTTCATGGTCTCATTATTATTTATAACAAATTAAACTTATTTATCCGATTCTGACTCTTCAGAATCTTCATGATTTGCCAGATCGCCATATTGATAATCATATTTATATCCGTACTTATATGCATAACGATAACCGTATTTATAACGATATCTTCCATAATGGTAACCACCGCGCTTATTTTGAGCGTCATTTACAAAGAATCCCAAAATCTTTGCATTTGCAATATCAAGAAGATTTTTTGCCATGGATAAGCTCTCATGGTCTGTATAATTTTGTCTTACTACTATAACTATACCATCAACCGACGGTGAAAGCGCAGAAGCATCCGTCACAACAGTTACCGGCGGAGTATCAAAGAATATATAATCATAATTTTGAGAAAGTTTCGCAATCAGTGCCTTCATTGCATCAGAAGCCAAAAGTTCTGCAGGGTTCGGCGGTATTTCCCCTGCTGTAAGCGCATCAAGACAAGGTCTGATGTCTTTATGAATAGCTTTTTCAATTGATACTTGATTTGCCAAAACCGTAGAAAGTCCTATGTCCTTTTTTATTCCAAGATACCTGTGCAGTCTGGGTTTTCTTAAATCCCCATCCACAACAAGTACTCTTGCACCAGTTTGAGCAAATGTTATTGCAAGGTTAAGACTTGAAGTAGTTTTTCCCTCACCAGGGTTAGCGCTTGTAATAGCGATCAGCTTACAGCCAGTTTTCGACATTCCGGACACGGAAAATATTATATTTGTTCTTGCTGTTTTATAAGCTTCTCGTACAACAAACGGTGATGAATCATCAATAATCGCACGCATACTTTCTTCGTTACTGCGACGTTTGTTGTCCGGAAGACTAAATTTAAAATATTGTTTTATTTTACTATACTTATTCATCTTAAATTATGCCCGTCCCTTTCTTATGACAAATCAGACAAATTCGGTATTTCTCCGAGTATAGGCAGGTTATACCGCGCTGTAAGTTCATCTGATGTCTCAATTCTTGTATCGAACATATTAATGAGAAAAATAACAAATGTTGCAAGAATTACCCCTACTACAAAACCAACAGTCCCACGCCGAAATGCGTTCGGCAAAATAGTCGCCGGCACATCTTCAGGTCGGTCGATTATCTTCACCGAACCACCCTCAAACACCCGAAGAATCTCATCAGACGCAAGCTCAACAATGCTGTTGCAGATAAGGTATGAATCGGTTTGATCAACACACGTTACAGAAATTGTGATAATATTGGTATTTTCAATATTGGTTAAGGATGTCATTTGGGAAATTTCTTCATATGAATATTTATTATCCACTGAGTCACTTACCATTGAGAAGAAAGTTCTGCTTTTTAATATTTCAATGTATGTCGGCATCAGGTTTACTGCATTAAGCAGTGCATTTGCATTTACATCATCTGTTTTCTGCTCACGCTGTGTATCGATATACAGATTGCCTGTGGACTTGTACAACGGTATCGAAGTGGTTTTTGAATAAGCATAAGTCGCGATTCCCAAAATACTACCGACAAGCGCTAAAATCCACCAATTCCGAAACATCAACGCCAACAAGTCAAGTATAGATAATTCATTAGCTATCGGCGCAGCTGATGTTTCAAAATTGTTTTCAGTTTCCTTAAGTTCGGTACTCAAAAAAAATAACCTCCTTTTATTTTCTGCCCGAAGAAGCAGAAGTTGACCGAGAATCCGGCATATCTTCCAGTTCAATAGTCATTTCTTCGCCATTTTTATATTGTTTAATAAGAGTATTCTTTTCCTTTTCCGTCAAAGACTCCATTGACTCTATTAGCTTTGTCACAAGCTCAAGACTGGCATTATTAATACGTTTTACATACTCATCATAGACTCCGCCGTAAACAAGGTTTATCGCATCAATAATACTATTATTATTTGTAATTTTCGCACGAAAATCGCTTTTTGCAGCAGCATTTGTTTCAATTTGAACAACAGCAGCTTCGGTAAATTTATCCTGATTCTGTTTTAACATTTCTTTTGCAATCTCATTTGTACTTTCAGAATACTTAATTAACAAATCACATAACACCGACGCATCATTGCCCGCGCTCATAAAACGTCCATAATCCAAATAAAAAGACTGA
>CALXUL010000300.1 GCA_944391635.1 uncultured Clostridia bacterium
CCTTATGCCCCATTTGAAGAGCTTTTTGCAGCACAAAACGTGTCTGCGGCATAGGACCTTCAGCCGCGTCAACAAGAAGTATTACCCCGTCGACCATCTTTAAAACACGCTCCACTTCCCCGCCAAAATCAGCATGTCCGGGAGTATCTATAATATTTATCTTAACATTTTTATAATGAATAGATGTGTTCTTTGCAAGGATGGTTATGCCTCTTTCGCGCTCAAGATCATTATTATCCATGACCCGCTCGGCTACGACCTGGTTCTCTCGGAAAGTTCCGCTCTGCTTTAGCATCTGGTCAACAAGCGTGGTCTTACCGTGATCGACATGCGCCACTATCGCGATATTTCTTAAATCCTCTCTTTTTGTCATCCTCTGTCCTTCTTTGCTCATTTTTTATTAACCATATTACTTTACTATAAACATAACTCATTGTCAAGAGTATAAAAATACTTGCATCACATCAATTTTTAGTATAAAATCATATAAAAAATACTGTACATTAACATAAACATATGATAAAATGTTTATAATGTTTTTTTAAGCTAACAATTATTTATTAACACTTTGTACAATTTTGCGCTGTATTATAAGTTAAAACCAAAAAGGAACAACTATTATGGCAATAAAAACCTTTAAGAGATATGAATTGAAATATATCCTTGATACCTCTCAGTACAAAGCGGTATTAGAAGGAATTGCTCCTTATGTTAATGCAGATGAGTATTGTATAGGCGGAAAAACATACAATTTATTCAATATTTATTATGACACAGAGGATTATTCAATAATCCGCCATTCTGTTTCAAAACCACCGTTCAAGGAAAAACTCAGACTGCGCTCTTATTATGAAAATCCCAACGCCGACGATAAAGTGTTTATTGAGCTCAAGAAAAAAGCTGACGGATGCGTAAACAAACGCAGGGTTAAAATGAGATATGACGACGCAATCGAATTCCTAAAAACAGGTGAATTTAATAAAAACGGCGATTACATGCACGACATGGTAGCGCATGAAATACAGCATTTTCTAAAAAGCCATACCGTACAGCCAAAAGTGCTTATTGCTTATGAAAGAGCGGCATATTTTCTTAAATCGGACAAAAAGATTCGGATTACTTTTGATACCAATGTAAGAGGCGGTCCCGTATACGCAGGTCTTGCCGGCACGATACCGCTGCTGGATGACGGGTTTTATCTCATGGAGATAAAAGTCAATGATCATATTCCACTTCCGATAGTTAAAATACTAAGTCAAAACAAAATTTTTCGCAGAGGCTTTTCAAAATACGGATCGTATTATACAAATAATATTTTTATGCCGAAAGGAACAAAACAGAATGCAGCAGTTTATTGACAACCTATTTACAGCATCGGTAGGTACACAGCTTACTATTTCAAGCGTACTTATTACGCTTGCTTTTGCAATCATATCAGGGCTGATAATCTCATCGGGTTATATGCTTGTAAACAGAAAGGATGGATATTCATCATATTTTATAACGTCTCTGCTTGTATTGCCGGCGGTTATTGCGATAATAATAATGATGATTGGGAGCAATATTGCAAGAGCTTTCTCTCTGGGCGGTGTTTTTGCTCTTATACGCTTTCGCTCCGAGCCTGGAAATCCTAGAGATATTACATATATATGCGTTACCATGGCGGCAGGACTTGCCTGCGGCACGGGATACATAGGTTACGGTATAATTTTTGTGATACTTATAACTCTTATACTTATACTTATAAACCTTATAAATTTCGGAAAACCAAAGGCTAACGCTATGATGCTTAAAATTACTATACCGGAGGATCTTGACTTTGAAAATGCGTTTGAGGACGTTTTCAAAAAATACACAAAGTTTCACAAACTTGACAGAGTAAAAACCGCGGATTTCGGTTCTCTATATCAAATCCAGTTTACCACAGCTCTCAAAGATACAACGCGTCAAAAAGAGTTTCTGGACGAAATACGCACAATCAATGCAAATCTTACTGTTGCAATGAGCTCTATTGTATACGAAGAGGGCAGAAAAACCTTCTGATTGATATAAGAATGTAAAAATATTTGCTTCAATTTAAAATTTCAGTTGACAATTCACTCCGGTATATTTATAATATTAATTGCTATTTTTATAGCAGACACCCGTTTTTGGATTGGCAAAAGGAATATTATGAAAATTTGTGTGCGTGATGCGTTTGCGTCACATTGCTATCGTAAAGAATATAGTTTTGTATTCGATAATATGGATTTAAGCGACTTTACAGCCGGCGCTACCGCCGATACCGTGCACACGCACGCTGTTATCGAAGCGTCAGACGGAAATGTGACTTGCAGGCTTACGATTAAAGCCGATTTTAACGCAATATGCAGCAGATGTGCCTCAAAATTTATTCTTCCGTTTTCTGTTGAGACAGTAAAACAGATAAAAAAGCATGACACAGGAGAATTTGAAGATGCGATATATGTCGATGCAGGAGGCTGCTTTGATATCGTTTGTGAGGTACAATCGCAGATCTGTTTTGAATTTCCGGCCAAACCGCTCTGCAGCGAAGATTGTAAGGGACTTTGTCCCGTTTGTGGATGCGATCTTAACAAAAGCAGCTGTAAATGTGACACGAGAATACCGGACAGACGTCTTGATGTTCTCAGAAAATTAATCGACAATAATTAGGAGGATATAAAAATGGCAGTTCCGAAGAGAAAAGTTTCAAAGGCAAGAAGAGATAAAAGAAGATCAAGCGTATGGAAGCTTGAAAATCCGGGTATGGTTGAGTGCCCTAATTGCCATGAGTTGACAGCACCTCATAAAGTTTGCTCAAACTGCGGTTTCTATAACGGCAAAGAAGTG
>CALXUL010000301.1 GCA_944391635.1 uncultured Clostridia bacterium
ATGAATTCTCTAAATATGTAGGTCATATTCCTTCCGAAAATAGAGACGGATATATAGGTGCTTTACTTGGCGAAATACTAATAAAAGTTAAGGAACCTCCGCATAAATGGGAGGTAACCAAGTCAGCATTTGATGAAATTTTACAGATACAATCAACAGCATATGGAACAAAAGGAACTGCACCACTTCCAGATGAGTATGCAAAAGCAGTTGTTCCTACAGACAAAATCACTACACTCGAACAGAAAAAATTTGTTGCGTCTATTCGTGAGATTAAGTATGACAAAATGATTCCAAATGCAATGTCAGATTATTGGAAAGCGGATTTGACCGTTGCTAAATATTTTAGGGACAACCTTATGTATTTGAAAAGTCTTGAATCATATATGGAAGATTTGTCTGCAAAAATGCAATATAGCAAAGCGAATAGTGATTTGAATGCTGAAGGAGCAACCGAGGAAGAACAAATCAGAATTTCAAAACAGCTTTACAATGGTGTAATGGGTTGGGATGCAAATGATTTTGGCTCTATTATTCGTAATCAAGGATACTTCCAGCGAGGAGTTATACATAATATAGTGGACGAAACAGATTTCAAATGGAAAGTAGGTGAAGAAAATAATGAGCATAAGTAACATCAAAATGCTTTCAATGAATCCTCATTTTTATTCTTTATTAATGCAGAGTTTTCTTTCTGGCTACGGAAAACCTTGTGAGATAAAATTACCGTTTATGGCAATTCCAATTTTACTGTATGCTGAATCACGAGAAAAATTAGTAAATGCAAATAGTAAAAGTCGAATAGATACTTTGTTTCAGTCACCTCAAATTATTGAGGAAAATAAGATTTCTGGTAAAACAAGGTTAGCTGGTTATATTGATAGATATAATTCACTTAAACCATATTGCAAAAAAGCAATTATTATTTTATCTTCCGAAGGAAAAATAGCCATTAGCGAACACAAAATTATTCTTGTCGAGAAAATTGATTACAAAGATTTTGAAGGAACTGTTAAAAATTGGATTAGATGTGCATTTTATCTTGGAGCTGTGTTTTCAAAAACTACCGAAGACCACTTATCTTTCTTTTTAGGAGTTGATATAAAATGAAAAGTTATATAAAGAACATCATTATATTTAATAAAAATGGCGAAAAAAGATTAGTTCCACTTGAGCAAGGAGTAAATATAATTACTGGTGAATCCAAAACGGGTAAAAGTGCATTAGTTGAAATTATTGATTATTGCTTATGTAGTACTCGTTGTACGATACCGAAAGGCAAAATAACCGATTTTTCGCATCTTTATGTTCTTGTAATGGCTATAGGTGATAACACTTATGTTATCGCTCGTTATAATTGGTACGATGGAGGCAAAATGTATTTTTCTAAAGAATCTAAGGATTTTGTGCCTGAAACTTTGGAGCTAAGCTATTTTGTAGAAAAATCGACTTTGTCGTATAAAGATGTATAATATGAGATTGAATGTGCATTAGGGTTATTTGTGACAAATATGGCTACCGATGTTGACCAACAAGGGAAAAAAGCGTCATTAAGAAATATGGTTTCATACTTATTTCAGCATCAAAACTTAATGGCAAGTAAGTTTGCGTTATTCTATCGATTCTCAGATTTTTATAAAAGAAAAGATGTAATAGACCAATTTCCTATTTTTGCAGGTATGATTAGTCAAGAGTATTATAGTGACTTAATTCAATTAAACACACTTAAAGCTCAATTGAAACAAAAATACAAAAAGCAGAAAACTAATGAAAAAAGCACTGCTTATATAAAAGAAAATCTTTCGCCTCTATTAACAGACTATTTTGCATTGCTTGAACAAGATTTTGATGAAAAAATGTCAGTACAGAACATGCTTAAAATAGCTTCTGATTTGCCAGAGTTTGATGATACTCAACTTTTTGGTGAAAATAAAATAACTGAGCGTTACAGTGAGTTAAATGCCGAATTAGAAAATCTCAGAAATGAAGAACGAGAAATCTTATTAAAAATTAAAAATATAGATAATGCTTCTGATGCAGGCAGTTCTTTTACTAAAATGTTAAAGGACTTGAAACAACAAACAAGTATAGCTGAAATTGAAACTGATGAATATACCTGCCCTCTTTGTGGTCATGAATGTCAAGAAATTGCTGAGAATGATTCAAAACTTATTGAGGCTACAGAATGGTTAGATAACGAATTACAAATTACCAAAAAATATACTGCCGATTTTTCCGAAGATGTTAGAAAACTCAAGGAAGTTCACTCAAAGATTGACGAGAAAATACGAGATGTTTGGAGACAGATAAAAACAATTGAGGAAAAATTCATTTCATCAAAGGCTCTTGTTTCAAAGAGAGAAAAAGTAAATTACGCAAAAGCAAGAATCGTTTTATATGCTGAAATGAGTAACTCTGGTATATTTGAAACAGTTGATGGGGATATTGAAGAACTAAAAGAAAAAATAGCCAGACTTGAAGAAAAAATCAAAGGATTTGATGTTGATAAGAAGATGTCAAAAGCGGAAAACTTTTTATCAAACAATATGAATCGTCTTTCTTTAACGCTTGATTTTGAAGAAGAGTATAGACCGATTGACTTGAATTTTGGTTTGACAGATGGTAGTTTTGATATTTATCAGCATCAGAAAAGTAATGAAAATATCTATCTATATGAGATGGGAAGTGGTGCAAATTGGGTTTCCTGCCATATTGCTCTGTTTTTAAGTTTCCTGCGTTTTTTTGCATCTCAGGACAATTCACCAATGCCTTTGGTTATGTTTTTTGACCAACCAAGTCAGGTGTATTTCCCACAAGGCAATGATAAAGACAAAATCACGCAAGCAGATTTGATTGCCGTCAATAAAATGTATAAGACAATTTTTGATGAAATCAATTCCATCGGTGAAGATACAGGAATATTGCCTCAAATCATTATTGTAGACCATGTGGACGGAAAAAACTTGGATTGCAAAGAAGAATTTGAAAGATATATTCGGTGTAATTGGAGAAATGATAAAGGTCTGATTTAAATACAATATTATAAAAAGGAAGATAATAATGACCAATATGCACAGTCTTAATAGTGATGTAAAATTTCCAGATATGGAACACTATGATATGGGTAAAGCAAGTGATATGGCATTGTATTTAGCCCATTGCGATTTCTATCCATTTAGGAGTGTAATAGAGAACAATAAAATAGCTCTTAATATAATTGATGAGAGTTACAGAAATCTGGCGGAAGAAGCAAGATTGAAAAATGATTTTGTTACGGAGC
>CALXUL010000302.1 GCA_944391635.1 uncultured Clostridia bacterium
CGAATGTATATGCAGATGTTCTGAAAAGCTCAAAGGCAAAAGTTGCCGATTTGATTTCCTTAAAACTGAATGGAAATTGATGTCCGTGATGTCCTTTTGATGTCCGAAAATACAAAAAGCTATTGCAATTTACAAAAAGTTATGATACAATAATCAAGGAAAAGCCTTATTTTATCGGACTTTTCAAAGCGATACAAAACACTATAAAACAGCGTTCTTATTTCTCAAAGAGATAATTATTTATCAGAAAAAAAGGCTTGTTTTCAAGGTTTTTCCTTGGAACAAGCCTTTTTTGGTCTTTGTTTATTGAAAAATCTAGAGTGTGAGAAAAAATTTGAAAAAAAGAATCCTTCTATAATAGAATAAAAAATATAATAAGATACTTATAGTGTAAAAGTATCTGTCGTGCCGCTTCATTCAGATACATAATATTCCCAGTAAACTTACCCCATTCTGCCAGAAATATACCTGCCATAAAGGTTGTATCCGCCCAAATCTGAGAGGCATTTCTCGACTCAAGCACTGTATGTTCAAGTGCGCCCTCGTCGGCGCGTATTCCCTCTGCCATTATGTATTTTGCCGCACGGTCACATAGTGCATAGTATTTATCATCACCATATTTTTTATAAAGCTGCAATATTGCATAATACGGAATTGTCGAGTTTACGGTGTAGGCAGGCAAGCCTTTTTGGATATGAAATTCTACCCATTCCTTTATAAACTCCAAATATCTGTCATCCTTTAAAACGCGGCTCGCTTCAAACAACCCGAAAAATCCAACACCATTCTGCCAGTCAAACGCGTCATAACGCATATCTATCCTGTTATATTTTTCAGCCGCATCAATATAGCCCTGTTTTACATAATGCACATCGCCGCGCCTGTCAAAAAAATCAAACACAAAATTAGGTATTGTATATTTTTGTTCAATAGTCTTATCCGCTGCAAGTTTTAATAAATTCAAAATGACGCACTCCCTCACTTATAACTTTATAATAATTATATCATCAAGCAAAATATTATTAAATAAACAATTCTTCCACAGAGTGTATAATTTTTGCAAAAGACAGTCATTTATATAGGAAAACTGCATATCTTAGGACATTTATGAGATTTTATAGTAATTTTAAGAAAAAATAAAAGCCGCTGCAAAAATGCTGCGGCAATTCTTGTTATTTTCTTAACAAATACATTCCGCTGATGCAACAGGCTATTAATACCACCCCATATATATTATATCATATATTTTATATTAACAAAAGAATAATAGTATAAAACTTAACTGTTCAAAATTCAAGTTTCTACATATATATAAATCATAGGCAAAAAAATAGATTGAAAACATGCATATTTTAGTGTATAATTAAATAAATACAATCGAAAGGAGATTTAAAAAAATGAATATTTGTGTATTTGGCGCATCAAGCGCAATAATAGATGAAATATATATAAAAGCGGCAGGAGAATTAGGCGAAGAGATGGCAAAACGCGGGCATAACCTTGTGTTCGGAGCAGGCGCGGAGGGGGTTATGGGCGCAGTTGCGCGGGGCGTAAAAAAATTTAACGGGAAAATAACCGGAGTTGCGCCGACATTCTTTAATGTAGACGGCGTATTATATGAACACTGTGATAATCTTATCCGCACCGAAACAATGCGTGAACGCAAGCAGATAATGGAAGATTCAGCCGATGCTTTTATTGTTGCGCCTGGCGGCATCGGGACGTTTGAGGAGTTCTTTGAGATTCTCACCCTAAAACAGCTGGGACGCCATGAAAAAGCTATTGTTATCTTTAATTTTAATTCATATTATGACGATATGATAACTATGATTAATTCAGCAGTGGATAAACATTTTATGACGGCTGCCTGCAAAGAGCTTGCATTTGTTGCGCATAGTGAAAAAGAAGCATTAGATTATCTTGAAAGTTATAAACCCCAAAAATACAATATTCTTGAACTTAGAAATCTGAGGACTAAGTCATAATAGGTTCGTATCGGGTTTAACGATGCTAAAAGAATGGTGATTGTTTTTACAAGAATATAAAAAACTATTTGGGCAGCAAGGAATTTATCAAAAATTCCTTGCTGTTTTTGATAAATTAAAAACGCCTGTTATTCATTTTTTATGCGCAATAAACAAATATATTGACGATTTTCCGGCGCTAACCGCGGTTTTGTATGGTAGCAAGTATATAAACTATTGTTCATTCGTAATAAAAAATGTACATTTACAAGCTTTCTTTTTCAATGCTAATATATACTTATAAAACATCAGCCTATCTAAATTAGGTAATAATTATAAAAAAGAAAGGGGTAAATGGTATGAAACGGTTTTGGTCAGTATTTCTCAGTTTATGTCTGGCTGCGGGACAGCTTACTTCACTAACGGCGGTTAGCGCGCAAGACGGACTTTTCACGTCGGTCTGCGAAGCAGATACATTGGTAGGTACTTTTTGGGATATAACCTGGGGCAAAAATTCAGGCGGCTCAAGGTTTTTAGACTCAAGCTATGATTCAAAAAATATCTATATGCGTTTTTCCCTGCCTGAAATAAACACTGAACAAGAGCAGGTTAATAAGGCAACACTTAAAATTATGCTAAGCGAGGAATTATCTTCTGACGCCAATATTACTGTTGGACGGATAGAAAGTGACAACTGGGTAGAAGGCAATCTGTCTGAAGAATATGTCCCCGAAGGCAACCCCGATAATTTCATTGTCGGTCCGGCAGATAAGCAAGCACTGGAACCAGGATGCAGCAGCGGTTATACTGCCGATTATACAATCCTGCCAAATGCTCCGGCTGTCGGCAAATCTTTTTCATTGACAACACAAACTTCTTATCCTAAAAATCAATATTTTGAGATTGATGTAACCGATATTATTAGGGAAGATTATGAGCAAGGAAAAGAAAAAACCTCACTTTCGGTTTCCTGTTCGGAAATCCTGTGGATGCGCGCAAGGGAATGCGGCGAAACCCAAGCTCCAATACTTACTGTAGAAACCGGCGCAAAAACTCTGGAACCTCTAACTTTAGACCTTGTGCCGTAGGATGATACCTTTACCGCAAGCAACGACCAGGCAGGCGTTGTGCATTCAGCCGAAAACGCAATGCTTATAAAAAACAGCGGACCTATCCGCGAGAGCTGGATAAAGATTGATTTATCCCAGGCAGAGGGCAGTATTATAAGCGGACGTCTTCAGCTTACCTGCCGCACAGGGATTCAATACATCGACCCTGATGCAAGTAATTATATGGTTGCTGAAGAACTTTGTCTGTATGCGCCGGACGATTCCTGGACAGAAGACGGGATAACATATAACACGCGCCCTGAGGTTTACGATAGGGTCGCACGAGCAGAAGTAACCGATAATAACAGGGTGTTTTCTTTTGACTTAACCGATTATTTCAACCAATGTCTGAAAGAAAATAAAACTGTTGCCGCACTTAAATTAAGCTTCGATTATCCATCTTCAAGCACATATGAGTTTTTTACACAAAATGAATCCGACCAGACCAAACACCCAAAGGTTTATATCTGGTCAAGCCAAAATCCTGATGCAGTGGCAATATTGGGCGATAAAGATGACCTGCAATATGGTCCGTATATCAGCAATAACCTCACCCTCCCGTCTGCCGGCGCTCGCGGAAGTTTAATTGAATGGAGCAGTTCTGACCCCGAACTTTTAACCGATACCGGTATTGTAACCCGCCCGGCGCCAGGGGCAGATCCCGTTTATGTTACCTTAACCGCAACCCTTACAAAGGGCAGCGAAACTCAGCAAAAGAAATTTGAACTGACAATTATCCCGGCTGCGTCTGATATTAGTGATGTACAGGTTATTGATACAAACCCGTCGTGACAAATCTCGCTAAAATGGACTAATGTTTCGGGCACAAAAGGCGTAAATATCTATGTAAACGGGACATTTCAGCAATTTGTAGATATAAATGATGCTGCAAATGACATGCGGACGGTAACCGGTATTGCAGGCGAGGATAATAAAATCACTTTCAAAACCGTTGATTTGGCAGACGGTGAATCACCGGGATATACGCTTACAGTCCCCTGCGGCGGAAAAACCTTATACGAAGTATCAGAAATAACCGAAGACGATATGGTCATAACTGGCGGAGGAAGAACCCACGCATTTATTAAGGCAGAATCCGGCAGCGTCATTGATGTTATGGTAAACAATTCAGAACAACGCTCCTTTTCCTTTGACAATAGCCAATGGAAACAAGTTTCGGACAGTGTTGCTATTGAAACCATTCAAATCATCGGGGGCAAAAGTGCGCTGCTATTGCTGACAGACGATATAAATTATAATCCCAATGATTATACCGCATCAAACAGCATATCGGGAGCGGACATATATAATCCGGTTTTCCAATATTATGCAGAGACAGATGATCTTAGGGCAATAATGTGGGTACCATCTGATATAAATTATATCCGCGGATGCCTTGTAATAAAAAGAAACCTGCTTGATTACGGTGCGGCGCTATCTTCCCAAATACGCAAGACCTGCGCGGAAAAAAACCTTGCATTGATCCTTTATACACAGAGCGAGAACGCGGTACATGAGTTAATGTCAGGCTTTGATTATACCAAAGGCGCAGATACCGAGTTATTATTGCTAATGCAGAAATTGGCATCAGAATCCGGGTATTCGGAAATAGCAAACGCGCCTATGATAACTATGGGACATTCATATGCCGCAGGTTATGCATGGCTTCCGGCTGCCTGGAATGAAGACCGGATAATTGCAGAGTTGCCGACAAAAATGGGCGTTTCACGATGCGAGTTAAACGGCATAAGCGCACACTATGTAAATGTACCGATTTTCTATCTGGTAGGCGAATATTATGAGTGGGATGTAGGAAGCATATATCGGCGCGCAGATGATTATATTACGTGGGCGCTGGGCAAAAGAAGTGAAAACTCGAAAGCGGACCATCTAATAGGCGCAGCGGTTGAATGGGGCGGCGGTCACTTTGAATGGACTGATGACTGTGCTGAGTTAATAAGTGCATTTATAAAGAAAGCTGTTGACAAAAGAACCTATCCTCTTCCCGCATTAAACGGAGCAATTAACCTTAAACCAATAACCGCAGATGACGGAGTATTGCTGAAAAGCTATACCAGTTCTGCCGGACCCGAAACACCGATACCCGCCAAAGATGCAAGCGAAGAAACAAAAAAACAGTCTTTCTGGTATATTGACGAAGAATTTGCAAATATGGCAAAGGACTTCACACAAAATAACCTCGTCAAACGTCAGATGGTTGCGTTTACCGACAAGAACGGCGAGGTTCAGGAGTTCAGGAGCGGTACAGGCACACAGCAAATACAGGTGGAATTTGAGGAAGACGGTTCGAGCTTTAAAGTTTACGGAAAATATTTATCTGAGATTCCGGAAATACTTGCAAATTCAAACGCATTGCAGATTGAAGGAAATTCAGGGGCAGATATAAAATTTGGGGTTACCTCCGGACCTGTAGTTCAGATTAATGAAAATACCTTTCAATACCGACCCGACGCAATCTCCTATAACATCGACCAGGGCAACAGCGTATGGATGCAGGTATATTCTGAGGCAAATAACGGCTATGGATACGCTATGCTTCCAGATCAGTGGATATTCCAAATTCAAGAAACAGCGGAATGGAACAAACTATTTCTTTTGAGAAGCCAGAAAATGTTTTTGAAAACACCGGAAACATAACATTAAATGCGGTCTCCTCCTCCGGACTCCCTGTTTCATTTTTCGTAAAAAGCGGACCGGCGTATTTTGACTATGAGGTAAACTGTTTAAAACTGCTGTCGGTTAATAAGCGTACTGGTAAAGACACTGTTACCGTTGTGGCATACCAATACGGAAATGCCGAATATAAATCCGCCGAAATGGTTGAACAGAGCTTTGAGGTCACAGCAGTTTCACAGCCGGAACCGGTTTCAAAAGTCAGATTTTATCTTTTCGAAACAGAAGAAAATATTTCAAATATTGCCGGCGCAAACGGGCAGAATATTAATGCCAAAATAGAGTTTACCGCTCCATACAGCGGCAGCGCAAACATATTTGTAGTAAGAAAAGACAGTGCAGGGGTTGTTATCTCGGTATCGGATACGCCGATTAGTATGACCGATGGGGAAAGCTCTAAATGGATAATTAATAATATTGAAACTGCTTCCTGTGCTGAAATTCAGGTTTTAGTATGGGACAGCACAAAAACCATGAAGCCTATCCTGCAAAATAAGGGTGTTTTAAACTAAATATACCGAATTTGATTAATTAAATTGGGCAGACTCTTTTAAAGGGTCTGCTCTCATTTTATATAAATTTTTGACAGGCGCATAAATATTATGATATTTTTCTTTACACATTTTAAATAGGTTTTTTTATATAAAACACCGTCATAGCAAAAAACAAACCCGCATATAATGTATAAAACATTATATGAGGTGAGGTATGTGAGGGATTATATAAAACAGCGCGCAACAGAGCTTGCGGAATATATTCTCGCAAACAAAGCAACTGTACGCGCTGCGGCAAAAAAATTCAGCGTTTCAAAATCAACTGTACATAAAGATATAACCGAACGGCTTTTGGCAATCGACAAAGAACTTGCCGCAAAGGTGCATGCCGTTCTTGCTGAAAACAAAGCTCAGCGACATATCCGCGGCGGGCTGGCTACACGCGAAAAATATTTAAGGTCAAAGTCTGTTGAACTTTAATTACATTATGTTTAAGCTTATTTCGTGTTTTCTGCCTATAAAAACGGCATAGCGTTGCTATGCCGTTAATCTTTCTAATATTCCGGACAGGCTTGTCGACTCTTTCTTTTCTCACACATATCTTTTTATATCCCGCAGTAAAGCCGTTTTTCTTGCATAAAAACAGCATAACATTTTATTATTATAAATTATTACTGAAAAACTTTTATTAAAAAACGGTATAGCAAAGCTATACCGTTTTTTAATATTAATAATCTCAAACCTGCAAAAAGTCGCTTACAATATCTATCATTTCGTCTTTTTCACATACCGATTCAAAGATACGCGGTTTAGACTTAAGCTCTCCAAGCGATGCCGGAATTTTCATACCGCTTTTTTCAGACAATTCCGAAAGCAATGTAAATTCATCCTTACCCGCAACTTTCGCATTCCCGTTTAGAGCAATTAGTACGCTCTGATTGAATTTAAACGGGCTTGCGGTAGAGGCTATAACAGTTTTGGTTGTATCGCCGGTTTCCTTTACATATTTATCATAAACCGATTTTGCCACCGCGGTATGCGTATCCATTACATACCCATACTCCTCATAGCATTCTTTTATTGCCGTCATTGTTTCTTCGTCATCCGAGCAGCCGGCAGAGAACTTGGCTTTTATCTTATTCATCATGCCGCTTTCAATTTCATATATTCCGTCATTTTTCAGTTTCTGCATAATATCCGAAATAAGCTTATCATCCCTATCCGAAATATGATACAAAAACCGCTCCAGATTACTTGAAATCAAAATATCCATTGATGGGGATATAGTGGTATGGAACTGACGGTTTTTATTATACACACCGGTATTTATAAACTCGGTTAATACATTATTCTCATTTGATGCGCAGATAAACCTGTTTACAGGCAGACCCATGCAATACGCATAATATGAAGCAAGAATATTTCCGAAGTTTCCGGTAGGAACCACGATATTTATCTTATCTCCCAGATTTATTTCTCCTGCACAGAGCATATCTGCATATACTGAAAAATAATACACTATCTGCGGTACAAGGCGTCCCCAGTTTATTGAGTTTGCACTGGAAAGCTTGAAGTGGTTCTGAGCTAAAAAGTCCTTATACTCATTATCGGTAAAAATACGTTTTACGCCGTTTTGCGCATCGTCAAAATTACCGCGCACGGCACATACATTTACGTTATTTCCTTCTTGCGTAACCATCTGAAGCTTCTGAATTTCGGATACGCCGTTATCCGGATAAAATACTATTATCCGCGTTCCGGAAACGTCCTTAAATCCCTCAAGAGCAGCCTTTCCGGTATCTCCCGATGTCGCAACCAGAATAACCACTTCATCATGCTCATTTGTCTTTTTCATAGAGGTTGTGAGCAGATGCGGCAATATCTGCAATGCCATATCCTTAAATGCGCATGTCGGACCATGCCACAATTCCAGGAAATATGTGTTATCATTAAGCTTATAGCACGGAGCTATATTATCAGTTTCAAACTTCTCCTTTGTATAAGCGCTGTTCACACAATGTTCCAGCTCTTCCTTAGTAAAATCGGTAAGATACTTTGACAGTATATATTCCGCCCTGCCGCGGTAATTCATTGTTTTGAGCATCTCTATCTCATCAAGAGTCAGCGCAGGTATCGAATCGGGTACAAATAATCCGCCCTCATCCGACAAGCCCTTCTTTATCGCTTCGGCTGATGATATTGAAATACCGCTGTTTCTCGTACTCTGATATTGCATAATTTTTCAAGTGTTCCTTTCATAAACCACCCGTTTTACACACGGACGGCATTATACATATTTTTTAATATAATCAGGTGCTGTGTCCGCGTCTATGCTGACCGACATTACAAATGATATATTAAATTTCTTGCCTATTTCCTCTATTCTTGTCAAGAATTCTTCAAATCCGTCCATTGAGTGATGTACAATCTTTAGTGTTCCGTCAATAAATATATTGGTAATATCGAAATTACCGCTGATTATACCGCACAAAAACCCCAAAAATTCCTCCCACGATGCAATATTAAATTCTGATGTGTCGTACATTCTAACCGACGATTTTATGTCGTACATATTTCTCGAGGTATCATTGCTGACAAATACCACGTTACCATTTGCTACCTGTGCAGCATTGTTCACATTCTCAATGAGTACCTTTGTCTTTCCTGTGCCCTTTTTTCCTATCAACAGCTCAACCATTGTTTTGTCCTCCTTTTTATTTTTTTTTGGGGGTTTTATATTTTTTTTAAGCAGGCGTTTTTCACGCATTGCTTTTTCTACGGTTTTATTTTCCAAGCCGCTTTTCTATTTCTTCTTTTTCCTTTTCATATCCGGGTTTTCCTAAAAGTGCAAACATATTCTTCTTATATGCCTCAACTCCCGGCTGGTCAAACGGATTAACGCCCAGCAAATATCCCGAAATACCGCATGCTTTTTCAAAGAAGTATACCATCTGACCGAAATAATATGCAGAAAGTTCCGGAACCTCTACCATCAGATTCGGCACACCGCCGTCGGTATGTGCAAGCGCAGTTCCCTCCGCCGCTTTTTCGTTTACAAAATCCATACTCTTACCGGCAAGGAAATTGAGCCCGTCTATATTGTCGGGCGTCTCTTCTATTATTATATCCTTTTTAGGCTTATTTACGCGGATAGCTGTTTCAAACAAAATCCGCTGTCCGTCCTGGATATACTGACCCATTGAATGTAAATCAGTTGAAAAATCTGCCGCAGCCGGGAAGATTCCTTTTGAATCCTTGCCCTCGCTTTCGCCGAAGAGCTGTTTCCACCATTCGCCGAAATAATGCAGTGCCGGCTCAAAATTAACCATCATTTCAACCGACTTGCCTTTTCTTAAAAGAATATTTCTTACTGCCGCATACTGATAACATTCATTTTTTGCAAGGTCAGGTTCCATAAATCTTTCTCTTGCATCAGCTGCGCCCTTCATCATCTCATCAATATCTATTCCGGCAGCTGCAATCGGCAAAAGTCCAACCGCAGTCAGAACAGAATATCTGCCGCCTACATCATCGCTTATTACAAAGGTTTCATAACCTTCTTCATCTGCAAGATTTTTAAGCGCGCCGCGTGCCTTATCGGTTGTAGCATAAATCCTTTCGCGCGCACCTTCTTTGCCGTACTTCTTCTCCAATAGCTGCTTAAATATTCTAAACGCAATTGCAGGCTCGGTTGTTGTTCCTGACTTTGAAATTACATTAACCGAAATATCCTTGCCCTCTACTACTTCAAGAAGCTCTGCAAGATAACTTGAGCTTATTGAATTTCCGGCATAGAAAATCATCGGACCTTTGCGGTCTTTTTTATCCTGGACATTATAAAAGGAGTGCGCAAGCATTTCAATCGCCGCACGCGCGCCAAGATACGACCCGCCGATTCCGATTACTATCAGCACATCCGAATCCGAACGGATTTTTTCAGCCGCTTTTTTAATCCTTGCAAACTCCTCTTTATCATAATCTACCGGCAAATCAACCCAGCCCAAAAAATCATTGCCGGCGCCTGTTTTTTCGTGAATTTTTTTATGTGCTGCCGTCACATAATCTGCCATATAATCTATTTCCTGCTGCCTTACAAATCCGGCAGCTTTTGTATAATCAAATTTAATCTCTGCCATAACTCAAAAGCCTCCGTTTCCTTCTTTTACTATATTTTAATACATATATGCAGATAAATCAAGTATTATTTTATAAATCGGCAATCTGCTTTATGTAAAATAGGTTTTAACTATTGAAATATGGGCAAAATACTGTTATAATGATATAATCAATAACTGGAAAGGGTGACAAAACCTATGCCGGATACACAAAAAATAATAGCTCAGAACAAAAAAGCACGGCATAACTATTTTATTGATGAAACTATCGAAGCCGGTATAGAATTGTTCGGCACAGAGGTTAAATCAGTGCGCGCATCAAGAGTGAATCTATCCGATTCCTATGCAAGCGTTGACAAGGGCGAAGTGTTTGTTCATGGTATGAATATAAGCCCGTATGAAAAGGGGAATATCTTTAACCGCGACCCGCTACGGCCAAAAAAACTGCTTCTTCATAAACGTGAAATAAGGCGGCTAATCGGGCTTACAGCCCAGGACGGGTTTTCATTAATCCCGCTTTCTCTCTACTTTAAAGGCTCAATCGTAAAGGTTGCGCTTGGCGTATGCCGCGGTAAAAAACTCTACGATAAACGCCGCGATATTGCCGACCGCGACTCTAAACGCAGTATGGACCGTGCATTTAAAGAACATAATAACCGTTTTTAGCCAAAATTTTATTTTTACCCCCTTTTCAAACTAAAAAAAGTGTGATATACTGTTTATACAGAATTTAGAATAATCGGAGGAATACTAAAATGACACATGTAAAAACTCTTAATAAAGCAGTACTTAAGGAAAGCGTAAAACGCGGCGGCTGCGGCGAATGCCAGACTTCCTGCCAGTCAGCATGCAAAACATCCTGTACTGTTGCAAACCAGAAATGCGAACAGCTGAAAAAATAAAAACCTTTAAATCGGAGCAATGCTCCCAAAAAAGGAGGAGAGTTTGCGACAGATTATAGCCTGTTCATGGAGCGTTAGCCCATCAAAGGGTTTAGCGGAAGTTATAATCTCCCGGCTAAAACCTTAAAATGAACCCGCGGCACATAAAGGCGTGGGATATCTGCGCTTAGGTTATAAAAGCATGGCTGCCTCGCAGGGCACGGCTTGTCCGTACTGCCGGCAGCTATTTTTTGAGTTTAGATTGGAGTTTTTTAAGTTGATACATAAATATAAACTAATGGACCTTAACATCGTCTTAGACGTTTACAGCGGCGCGGTGCATATAGTTGACGATGTTTTCTATGACCTTCTTGATAAAATCGGCGAAAGTTTTGATAAATCTCAGGATTACAGTAATATTATTGCCGAAGTGGGCAAAAAATGCTCGCAAAAAGAGGCAGAAGAAAGCTTTTCGGAGCTTTGCCGCTTAAATAGCGAAGGTCAGCTTTATACTGAGGATTTTTACGCGGAGCTTGCGCAGAAATGGAATAAAAAATCAGTAGTAAAGGCTTTGTGCCTGCATGTTGCGCACGACTGTAACCTGAGGTGTAAATACTGCTTTGCCGATACCGGCGAATTTCAGGGTCACCGCTGCCTGATGAGCGCAGAGGTAGGCAGGGCGGCAATTGATTTTGTAATTAAAAATTCCGGCTCGCGCAAAAATATAGAGATTGACTATTTCGGCGGACAGCCGCTTATGAACTTTGATGTGGTAAAGGAAATTACCGAATACGCAAAATTACGCGGTAAAGACTCGGGCAAAAATTTCAGATTTACCATTACCACTAACGGAATCCTGCTTAATGATAAAATCAAAGAATATATAAACGAAAATATGTCAAACGTGGTACTTAGCCTTGACGGGAGAAAATCAACAAATGACCGTATGCGTGTAAGGCTTGACGGGTCGGGTTCATATGATGCGATTGTACCCAAATTCATTGATATTGCCAATAGCCGAAACCAGGATAATTACTATGTACGCGGAACATTCACAGCCGAAAACCTTAATTTTGCGGATGATGTAATGCATATGGCAGACCTTGGATTTTTGCAGACCAGCGTCGAGCCGGTTGTAGCGCCGGAGAGTGAGAGCTGGGCTCTTAAGGACGAGCATCTGGATATTATAAAGGCAGAATATGAAAAGCTTGCAAAGCTTTATATTGACCGCCGCCGCGAGGGCAAACCGTTTAATTTCTTTCACTTTATGATAGACCTTGACCAGGGACCTTGTATAGTAAAGCGCCTGTCGGGCTGCGGAGCGGGTCATGAATATGTTGCAGTCACACCTGAAGGCGATATATATCCCTGCCATCAGTTTGTCGGAAATACCGATTTTAAGATGGGCAGTGTCCTGACGGGTGAATTTGACGAAAATATAAAATCCAAATTTGAAAAATCAAACGTATATACCAAACCCGACTGCGAAAAATGTTTTGCAAAATTCTATTGCAGCGGCGGCTGTTCGGCAAATGCTTATAACTTCAATAAGGATATAAATAAGCCCTATCGCCTCGCGTGTGAATTTGAGCGCAAAAGAGTAGAATGTGCTATTGCAATTGAAGCGATAAAAGCTATGGAGGGGCTTGATTAATAGGTATGAAAATTCCCTTTGAACAGATACGTACAAATCCTGAAGTAAACGCGCTTATCAAAAGCGCCGACAAAACTATGGAATCGCTCGGATTTACCGAGCACAGCTATGTCCATGCGGGAATAGTATCAAACGGCGCTGCGGAAGTTTTAAGCGCAATAGGAGCAAGCGAACACGAAGTTGAGCTTGCAAAAATAGCAGGATATATGCATGATATAGGGAATATGGTAAACCGCCATTCCCACGCCCAGACCGGGGCAATACTTGCATATGACCTTTTAAGGCGTCTTGATATGGATATAGACGATGCAATAGCTATATCCGGAGCAATCGGCAATCACGACGAGGGGACAGGAAATGCTATAAGCGCTATTTCTGCGGCTTTAATCCTTGCTGATAAATCAGATGTCAGAAAATCGCGCGTACGTAATAAAACACAAGATTATGATATCCATGACCGCGTAAACTCCGCTGTTGAAAAAAGCTCGCTTATCACCGATACCGACGCCGGCATAATAACCGTTAAGATGACAATAGACACATCTGTTTCATCTGTTATGGACTATTTTGAAATCTTTTTGGCGCGTATGATAATGTGCCGTAAAGCTGCGGACTTTTTTGATATGCGACTTAAAATTAAAGCAAACGATATGGTTCTTTTGTAGAACTTTGCATTTAATTTTACAGCCCTTTTGTTTTGTCCGTCAAAAAACGACATAATATAGCAATAGAACATATTTTATGTCCCTGTTTTTAAATAAAGGCATAAGCGTGCCGATAAACTTTCGGCACGCTGGCAGACTCCGAAAAAGGAAGTTAGATTTTCGCATTTGGCTTTGTCGGCATACGTGGGTACATTAAAAGATAAATGCGGAAAAAACAGGCAATGGAGCTGATTTTCAGGCAAAATCAGCTCCATTTTTATTTTTATTTAATAAACTATTAACAATAATACTTTTCATTTTTTTTCAATACTTGCTTGCGGTAAAACGACTTTTCGGGCAGTATGATGTCCCTATTTTTAAATGGGGACACATTTTTTGCCGAAAATTGACATATTATATCTTATAAATTCCGGAGTTTTAATACACAAGGCTTACTGCCGCCGCAACCGATATGACCGATAGCAGAATTGCCGCTATTGCTCCGATTCGGTTTTTTTCTCTTAACGCAAATATGCCGTAGCTTATACACCGTATAGCCGCAATAATTACCGGCGCAACTGCAATAAATTCGTTCATTTTTCGCCTCCTATCCGCGCTGACGGTCGATAAGCCCGCTTCGGCGCATGTGGAAATTGACAACCACCTCAAATTCCGCGCGCGTATACTTTTCTTTCCAGTTATATGCTTTAAAATCCTCAAATGCGGCAAAATACCGCTTTGCATAACTCCCAAACCCTACAATATCGCTTTTATATTCACGAGAAGTTTTGTAAAGAAAATCTTCAGCAGCTTTTTTTATTTTATTTTTCACATTATTTTCAAAGTTGTCTACATCTTCTTCTAATAAATAATCCTCCGAAACCGTGCGCAAATCCGCCTCCAAAAATATTTCTGCCTTAATTTTAGGTATATCGGAGGAAACGTCTACTTTTATTATTGGTCGTCTTTGCTGCGCCTGCTGCATTGTCACAAAACCATTTGGCGCATTTTTGTCTGAATATACAACCTCGCTTCTGATATAGTCACCTGTCAGTATGTTGTAAAGCTCGGTTTCAACTGCCCCGGCTTCAGCAACCATAACCCCTCCAGAAAATATAGCCATACCATATGCCTGTGTTTTCTGCTCGCTTTCAACCGTCACATCTCCAGCCACAGAATCTTTCATCAAATAGCCAAATCCACTTTGAACTGTATTTTGACTATTATTATCTTCTTTTTGGATAGCAGATAACGGCAATACATTTTCTCTCTCTCCGCTAAGTTCATACGCATAAAAATCCTGACACGGGTTTTTGGGGATATAAACCGATTTATTCGAGTCATATATAACCTGATAATACTGAACAGGATTAACCTCATTTGTCGGCTTTATCTCGGAAAGATAATCTTTGGCGCTTCCCAGCACAACAGTAAGATATGTGTTAGGGCGTATTTCCTCACTTCTTGCAATAGTTTCGGACATATCAGAAAGTCCTTCAGAACGTGCAATATCATCACTAAAGGCAATAAGTTTTGTATGTGCAAGTGAAAGCTGCTTTGAATATAGATGGCTGGCAATACTTACTGCAGAGAATACTGATGGAGCAGATACTGTAATTTCTGAAATAGTTTTTTCTCCGCCCTCCCCTCCTTCTTCACTTGAACCTCCGCTGATTGCCATTGGATTTGCAATCTGCACAGTATATTCATAATTTTTAGCCTCCTCCGATCTGTCAATGCCTATTGCCACAATATATGCCAAATCATTAGGCTCAACAACCCTTGCACAACCTGCGCAAAAACAGCACCCCGCAAGAACTATAAGGTATATTATACGTTTCATCCTTTTAATTCCTCCTCTGTTTTATGCCTTTTCAGCATATATATTAGTCCATACACAAGAGGTATTGTGTATATTATAGGATAAAGGAGAACCGTTATATAGAAATTATCCTCCAGCGCCGCTGTATAGCTCTGTTCCCAGAAAACAATTCTTGTAAGAATTGCCAACATAGGTATTATAAAAGGTTTATAGTGTTTTAAACCGAAACTTCTGCGGAAAACATCACAGATAACAAACAAATATACCGATTGGTATAGAAATATTGCAATTGACCAAACAAACTCAAACACCGCTTCAAGTCTTTGGAAGTATGTCCCTATTTTTACAACACGTGCAAGCTGGTACATAGGGACAATAAAAGTAGTGCTTGACGGATATGGGTATACCAGACAATACGCCAGAACTATAACAAATGACGCAATTGCAGCAATTA
>CALXUL010000303.1 GCA_944391635.1 uncultured Clostridia bacterium
AAACAGATAGAAGAACCCTTTGAAAAATCACAGATTGGTTCGTCGGCAATGGCATATAAGCGTAATCCTATGCGCTCTGAGCGTATAGGCTCGCTTGCAAGATATATAATAACCGATGCATTGAATCCGGCGATTACTGCCGCAACACAGTGGTTTGAACGTACGCTTGATGATTCGGCAAATAAAAGAATTAGTGTGCCGGAGGCATTTTTGGCGACAGATGCGGTACTTAGCTTGTATATAAATGTAGTTGACGGTTTGGTGGTATATCCTAAAGTTATAAATCGTCAGTTTATGAGCGAGATACCGTTTATGGCAACTGAAAATATAATGATGGACGCCGTAAAACGCGGAGGCGACCGTCAGGAACTGCACGAGAAGATTCGTGTATATTCTATGGAAGCGGGAAAAAATGTTAAAGTCGAGGGCAAGGAGAATAACCTGCCTGAGCTTATTGCTGCTGACCCTGCTTTTGCAATGACCAAGGAAGAAATTTTGGATTTGTTAAAACCTGAGAATTTTGTCGGCCGTGCACCGCAGCAGGTAGAGGATTTTCTCAAAGAACAGATAGAGCCTGTGCTTGAAGCGAATAAGGATTTGATAGGCGTTGAGGTTGAAATAAATGTATAACCGCCAGGCAGGCAGATTCTAACTTGAAAGGATTGAAAAATAGAATGGTAAGAGCGATAGTTGGCGCAAACTGGGGCGATGAGGGCAAAGGTAAAATAACCGATATGCTGGCAAAGGACGCTGATATAGTTATTAGATTTCAGGGCGGAGCCAATGCCGGACATACGATTGTGAATGATTACGGGAAATTTGCATTGCATCTTTTGCCGTCAGGTTCATTTAACACAAATGTTGTTAATATGATAGGTAACGGCGTAGCGCTTAATATTCCGGAACTGTCTTGTGAATATAAGCAAATTGTTGAACGCGGAGTTCCTGCTCCGAAGCTAATAATTTCCGACCGCGCGCAAGTGGTTATGCCATATCATATTTTATTTGATAAGTATGAGGAAGAACGTCTTAGTGACCGTCAGTTTGGTTCTACAAAATCAGGTATAGCACCGTTTTTTGCCGATAAATTTTCAAAAATAGGTTTCCAGGTTTGGGAACTTTTTGAAGAAGAGAGTATTTTGCGTGAAAAGATTAAGAATGTGCTTGAGGTAAAAAATCTGATGCTTGAGCATATTTATCATAAACCTCTTATAGATGAGCAGGAACTTTATGAAACGCTTGTAGAATACAGAAAGATGGTAGAGCCGTATGTTGAAAATACGGTGGAATATATGACCAATGCAGTAAAATCCGGCAAAAATATATTGCTTGAGGGTCAGCTCGGATCATTAAAGGATCCGGATTTCGGTATTTATCCGTTCACAACTTCGTCATCTACGCTTGCCGGTTACGGCGCTGTAGGCGCATGTGTACCGCCGTATGAGATAAAGGATATTGTTACGGTTGTAAAAGCATATTCATCAGCTGTTGGAGCGGGTGCTTTTGTATCCGAGATATTTGGGGATGAAGCAGATGAATTAAGACGCCGCGGCGGAGACGGCGGAGAATACGGCGCAACAACCGGAAGACCCAGACGTATGGGCTGGTTTGACTGTGTTGCAACAAGATACGGTTGTATGGTTCAGGGCACAACACGTGTTGCGTTTACCGTTTTGGATGTGCTTGGCTATCTTGAAAAAATCCCGGTTTGTGTGGGCTATGAAATAGACGGAAAGGTAACAAATGTATTCCCGACTACCGGGAAACTAAACCGTGCAAAACCGGTATACGAAGTTTTGGATGGCTGGAACTGTGATATTCGGGGTATAAAGAACTATGCTGATTTACCTGAAAACTGCCGCAGGTATATAGAATTTGTCGAAAAGCATATTGAGGCGCCTATTGAGATAATCTCTAACGGTCCTGCACGTTCGGATATAATCATCCGGGGATAAAAAGATATGGAAAGGATTGTAAAGGCGGGGCTCGGTGCAAAGGTACGGCGTAATAATATGATAAAACTTACGATAGTTGCTACGATTGCAATAGTAGGCATCTTTATGGCAGTAGTGAGCGTAATAGGCGGTTCATATTTATTAGCTATAGTTTACCTTGCAGCAGCAGTTCTCGGAGTTCTGTATTCTATAATAAAAATAAATACGACTCTGCCGCCCGGAATCTCCTGTGACGGCGAAAAGCTTTATATGAATACATGGGACAATAACTTTTTCCCGTTTAATATAAACTCAAAGCCAATATTTTTTGCGGACTTTATACCTGCACGTACCGTGACATATGAGATAGAATTAAATGCGATAGAGGATATGGCAATTGGAACGAAAGGATATCTCTCGCGTACACTCCAGGATGCAGAGTTTGATCGAAGAGTGGCTGAAGTAACGCGAAAAAACAGCAGAATCGCAAGTTTAGTTAAACGCTGTGATATATTGTATGTTCGCATAAAAGGCGGGGAAATATATTTGATGACGGTAAATGATTTTGACGTTGACGAGTTATACAGGATTGTTGACATGGTTGAGCATTTGACGCATGGGCTGGAGTTTAAGACCAACCTGCGCAAATTAAGACGAAAGCGTGAAAAAATACAAAGCCGTCAGAACATTATATGACATAAAACGCCGAAAACGGGGATAGGGGATGGGTCCTGTTCCCGTTTTGATTTTGCAGAAAGGATAACAGGCTATGCAGACCGACAGGCTTGATATGATAATTTCATATATAAACTGTGATGTGGCAGCGGATATAGGTACAGACCATGGATATATACCGGTGGAACTTGTATGTTCACAAAGAGCCAAAAGAGTCATAGCAACTGATGTGCGCCGCGGACCGCTTGATGCAGCTAAAAGGCGTATAGAAAAACATGGCTGCGCTGACCGGATAGAACTAAGGCTTGGCAGCGGACTTTTGCCGATAGGACCGGGAGAATGTGAGACCATAATAATCTCAGGGATGGGCGGTGAGCTGATTTGTGATATACTTGCCCGCGGCGAAAGCGTTGCAAAAGCTGCCGACTGTTTGCTTCTTCAGCCTATGAATTCTCAGGATATGCTGCGGAAATTTTTATATACTCATGGCTATGAAATCATAAAAGAAGATATCGCGGTTGAGGGGTTTAAGGTATATAACCTGATTATAGCAAGAAGCGGCAAGGCAGTTATGCCGGAAGATGAATTTTTTCTGCACCTGCCGCAAAGCCTTTATGGGCATAGATATTTTCCTCAGCTTCTTGAGAAGAAAAAGCGTGAATTTTCAAAGATATTAAACGGGTTGGGAAAGGCTAAAATTCCTCACTCTAAAGAAATAGAAAGATATAAAGAATTATACCGTCGGGTATGCGAACTGGAGGGTAAAATATGAAAGTAAATGAAATTGCGGCTCTGATTGAAAGAGAATTTCCAAAAGAACTTGCAGAAGAATGGGATAATGTAGGTTTGCTTGTCGGAAGAGGCGATTCGGACGCGGACAGAATTTTACTGACGCTTGATGTGACGCCGTTTGTTGTGGAAGAGGCGGTAAAAGCAAAGGCTGATATGATAGTAGCACATCATCCGGTGCTGTTTTCAGGGATAAAAAGGATAACCGGCGATAGCAGGATAGGTGATATGCTTCTGACATTATGCAGGAACAATATAGCAGTGTATGCGGCGCATACAAATATGGATTCGGCAAAGACTGGATTAAACAATAAGCTGGCTCAAATGTTTGGACTTAAAAATGCCGTACCGGTAGAGCCTGGAAAATACGAGGGGACAGGCCTTGGCAGGATAGGCGAACTTGAGGAGGAAATGACTGCCGGAGAGTTTGCACATAAGGCAAAAGAAATTTTAAAGACGCCGCTTCGCCTATCCGGTGACCGGGAGCGTATTGTTAAGGTTGTGGCAGTAGGTTCCGGCGCCTGTGACGATATAATACCCAGAGCAAAACAGATGGGAGCTGATTTGGTCCTTACAGGTGACTGCAAATATCACAGGAATCAGGAGTATACTGACCTTGGTATAACAGTTATAGACGCAGGACATTATCCGACTGAAATAATAGCAATGGACATGTTTGAGCAGATTTTATCAGAGTGCGGGGCAGAACTTATAAAATCACAGATGACAGATATATTTGAGTTTATTTAAATGGGGGGTAAAAATATGCCAAGAGATGGCAAAGAAACTGAAGGTTTGACACTGTTGGGGAATAAAAGTACAGAATATCGTGATGATTATGCGCCTGAGGTACTTGAAACTTTTGTTAACAAACATCCCGAAAATGAATATATGGTTACTTTTAACTGCCCGGAATTTACATCGCTTTGCCCGATTACCGGTCAGCCGGATTTTGCAAAGATAATTATAAATTATATCCCGGCTGAGCGGATGGTAGAAAGCAAAAGCCTGAAGCTGTATCTTTTCAGCTTCCGTAACCGCGGTGATTTTCATGAGGACTGTGTTAATATAATAATGAAAGATTTAGTAAAACTGATGCAGCCAAAATACCTGGAAGTAAAAGGTATATTCACGCCGCGCGGTGGGATAAGCATATATCCTTTTGCAAATTATGGTATGAAGGGTACTAAGTATGAGAGTATGGCAGAAAAAAGATTGTTTGATTCGCTGGATATGAGGTGATTATTATGGAAAGAAAAGCATTGGTGGTTTTGTCGGGCGGTCAGGACTCGACGACATGCCTGTTTTGGAGCATAAAGAAATATAAGGCTGAGAATGTGTATGCTGTGGGGTTTGACTATGGACAGCGTCATAGAAAGGAACTTTTGTGTGCAGAGAAAATATGTAAGAATGCAGGTGTCGGGTTTGAGGTCATAAAGACTCCAATAATAAATGAATTATCAGCAAACGCGCTTACCAGGGAAGATATTCAGGTGGATAAGCAAAAGCCGGAAGATTCTACACCAAATACACTGGTGGAGGGCAGGAACTTATTATTTTTGAGTTATGCTGCTATTTTTGCAAAAACCCATAATATTACAGACCTTGTAACCGGCGTATGTGAAACGGATTTTTCGGGATATCCTGACTGTCGAGACATATTTATAAAGTCTCTTAATGTAACGCTTAATCTTGCTATGGATTATAATTTTGTAATCCATACTCCGCTTATGTGGCTGGATAAGGCGGATACGTGGGCTTTGGCAGATAGTTTGGGCGTTCTTGATATAATTAAAAATGAAACGCTTACCTGTTATAACGGGATTATTGGTGATGGCTGCGGAGAATGCCCGTCCTGTTTTTTGCGCCGCAGAGGCTATGAAGAATTTTTAAAACGAAAGGGCAATTAAAGATGTATGAAGTAATTAAGAAACTGGAAATCAGCGCGGCGCACAGGCTGAATCTTTCATATGAGTCTAAATGTGCAAATCTCCACGGTCATAACTGGAAGGTAACGGTTTATTTAAAAAGCGAAACACTTAATTCCGATGGTATGATTATGGACTTTAGCGAGATAAAACGAAAAATAGAGGGTCGGTTTGACCATAAAGTATTAAATGATGAAATCGACTTTAACCCAACCGCCGAGAACCTGGCAAAATTTATTTGTGATGAGTTAAAACCATACTGTTACCGCGTTGAGGTAGAAGAAAGCGAAAATAACAAGGCGGTGTATTATGTATAAAGTTGTAGAAATGTTTGACAGCATAGAGGGCGAGGGCAAAAGAAGCGGTATGCCGGCAACGTTTATACGTTTTGCAGGCTGCAACTTAAGATGTGGATACTGTGATACTGCATATGCTCTTTTTGGTGAAAAAGAAGAATGCCGCTATGAGGAACTTGGTTTAGAAGATTTGCTAAGCAGGGACATAAAACATTGCGTTACTTTGACCGGCGGCGAGCCGCTTATTGCCGACGGTATAGCGGAGCTTACAGCACAGCTTCTTGACAGGGGACATGAAATTAATATCGAAACTAACGGTGCTGTTGATATTGTCGGCTTTTTGCAGGAAGTCGGCATTTATGATGAGCAGAAACTTTTTTTTACTATTGATTATAAGCTTCCGTCGAGCGGGATGAGCGATAAGATGCTCTGGAATAATTTTGAAAACCTAATGCCGTATGATGTGGTAAAGTTCGTAGTAGGTAGTGACGAGGACTTTCTGGAAATGAAACGGGTAATAAACAGAATGCGCACATTATATGAGGTTATGCCGTATATGTATGCCGGATGTGTATATAATGAATATGATGCCAAGAAACTTGTAAAGAAACTTATAGAGGACAGCGATACGCAGGATGTACGGCTTCAGGTGCAGCTTCACAAGATTATCTGGGACGCTGATATGCGCGGAGTATGAGGCAAAGGAGCAGGAGTAAAAGATGAAAAAGGAATTTGATATTGACAAGATTGCAAAGCTCGTAGAGGGCATACTGGAGGAACTCGGCGCAGACACTGCAAGCGAGGGTTTGAGAGAAACGCCTGCAAGAGTGGCGCGTATGTATGCTGAAGTATTTGAGGGTATGCGTTATTCTAATGAAGAAATTGCAAAAATGTTTAATAAGTGTTTCAGCATGCCTGAAAACAATGACCTTGTGGTAGTAAAGGATATAGAAGTTTTTTCATACTGTGAGCATCATATGGCGCTTATGTATAATATGAAGGTGCATGTGGGGTATATTCCGTGCGGAAAGGTTATAGGTCTGTCAAAGGTTGCAAGGATATGTAATATGGCAGCGAAAAGATTACAGCTGCAAGAGCGGCTGGGGTGCGATATAGCAGATATTATGCAGCAGGTTACAGGCTCTCCTGATGTTATAGTTGTGATTGAGGGAGAGCATAGCTGTATGACTGCAAGGGGTATACGTGCTTCCGGCTCTAAAACGCGAACGGCTGCGATAAGGGGGCTGTTTGATACAGACCATGAACTGAGGACAGAATTTTATAATCTGATAAAACAGTGAGGTTGGAAAATGAGGATAGTAATACAAAGGGTACTTGAAGCGTCGGTAAAAGTCGATGGCAAAGTGGTAGGCGAAATCGGCGAGGGGCTGTTGATACTTTTGGGAGTGGCTGACACCGATACAGACGAGGATATTAAATTTCTTGCCGAAAAAGCTGCCGGGCTCAGGATTTTTCGTGACGAAAATGATAAAATGAATCTTTCGGTCAATGACATTGGCGGCGAGGTATTGATAGTTAGTCAGTTTACCCTTTACGGCGATTGCCGAAAAGGGAGAAGACCAAGTTTTGATAAAGCCGGAAAACCAGAATTTGCTGAAGCAATGTATAATAAATTTATAGCATATATGAAAACTCTTGTACCCAAGGTGGAATCTGGAGAGTTTGGTGCGGATATGAAGGTATCGCTGATAAATAACGGACCGGTGACATTAATAATTGATGGAAAGTCATAAAATTTTAGAAAAAAATACATTATTAAAAAAAACTCCTCAAAAAAATGATATGCCCCAAAAAGCAGTTGATTTTTGAAGGCATATCATAAAAAGAGTACGGGGCTTTTATTTGTTTCCGGTCATATCGCCTACAGCATTTTCAACGCCGTCTACAGCGTCCTTAACAGCATTTCCGGCACCGTCAACTAAACTGTCTGCTGCATCGCCCATGTTATCCATTCCGTCTTTTGCAGCATCAGATGCTTTATCAGTAGGATTAGATGATGGTGTAGATGTAGCAGCAGGTGACGGAGTTGCTTTAGTTCCGGAATCATTTGCGCCGCAGCCTGTAAGTGCCAGTGCGGCAATAGATGCAATTATTAGTATTTTTATTGTTTTCATTATTGATGTTCCTTTCTGTAATTGATTACAGATATATTATATAACTTTAAAGTGAAAAATATTATAAAAAAATTTTCAAAGTCCGGAACTTTTTTCAAAATTTAACGTCTAAATAAATGTAAGTCGCAAGAAATGGCTTTAAAGTACTTAAATAAAAAACCTAAAGGGAGGCAAAAAAAATGAAAAAAATTATTGTATTTTTACTTACTGCGGCATTGCTGAGTTCGGCAGCAGTTTTTGCGGAGGATGTAGCTGAACAGGTACCGGTTAGCGAAGGCGCAGTTGAAAGCACACAGAGAAGTTCAGTATACATTAAGGTGAATGCGTCAAATTCCGAACTTATTGAAAATGAGGACGGAACAATTTCAGCAAGCGTGACAGATGAGAATGACAACCCTGCTGAGATAATAGTTTCTGAAGATACTTTGGTGCTTGATGCAAACGGAGAAAAGGCTGAACTTACAGACGGTGCAGAGTTTACGGCATATACACTTTGGAATAAGCCGATGGTTATGATATATCCGCCTCGTTATAACGCTGATTTGATAGTTATTAACAGCGAACTTGGCAATGTTATGGTTGACGCTGATGCATATACCAAAGATGGCGACAGATACATCAATAACGCAAATACTCTTTCAATTTCAGCAGTTGACAGCGAGATTGTTGACGCTCAGGGAAATGACTACACCGGTGAACTTGACGGAATGAATCTTGCGGTATTCTATGGCGCATCAACAAGAAGTATTCCTGCACAGGCAAACGCAGAAAAAATAGTTGTTTTAGGTGAAACCGATCTTCTTCCCGGTGAAACATATGAGGTTGAAGAGGAAACTCCGGAAGCAGATGATACTGAAGAATCAGTACAGGAAGCGGTTTCAATGTATGCAGTATCTGTTGCAACAGATATAACTGTTGAAGATGCTAATATTACAGCGTCGGATGCTGAAGGAAACCCTGTTACATTTGGTGTAACTGAAGAAACTTTAGTTGTTGATAAAAACGGTGAAAAGACAGAACTTAAAGATGGTGACAGTTTTACCGCATATACTGTTTGGAATAAACCCACCACTATGATTTATCCGCCTCACTACACACCTGATGTGATTGTAGTAGACACAGATGAAACTGTTTCTGTAAATGTTGATGCATACACAAAGACAGAAGAAGGCTATATTAATGACGCTAATGACCTTGTAATATTTACTGATAACAGTGTTATTGTAGACCGCGATGGTAATGAATATACCGGCGACGTTGACGGAAAAGATCTTGTAGTATTCTATACAGTATCAACAAGAAGTCTTCCGCCTCAGACAAATCCTGTAAAAGTTATTGTTTTAGGTGATTCGGGTCTTGGCATAAACGACGTGGCTAATATAGAAGAGGAAACTCCTGCTGAGCTTGCAGTAGGTGATGTTAAAG
>CALXUL010000304.1 GCA_944391635.1 uncultured Clostridia bacterium
CAGATGTGCTGAATGTCTGTTTCCGTGTTCGGCCTTGACTGCCATCTCCATTGCTTCCTCAAAAGTAGCACATCTTACTATCGCAAGTATCGGCATCATAAGCTCGGTCTGGACAAATGCCTGCGAAAATTCAGTTTCACAGATAATGCAGCGGATTTCATCCCCGACATTTATTCCTATCTCGGCAAGAATTTTCTTTGCATCCCTGCCTACCCAGTTTTTATTAATTACAAGCTTTGGTTTATCGCCGGGATTTTTAGGCGGCGCTTCAACCAGCACAACCTTTTCAAGCTGTTTTACCTGCTCGGAATTTATAAGATATGCACCATGTTTTTGCATCTCGCTTATAAGCTGGTCTGCAACATTGTTCATAACAAAACATTCTTTTTCCGCAATACACGGCAGGTTATTATCAAATGTACATCCGTCGATTATATCTTTTGCAGCTTTAGGAATATCTGCGGTATCATCAACAACTACCGGCGGATTACCCGCACCTGCGCCAATTGCCTTTTTCCCGCTTGAAAGCAGCATTTTTACTACTCCCGGCCCGCCTGTTGCAACAAGCATTCTTACCGACGGATGATTAACCATCATATTTGATGTTTCCATTGTCGGGTTCTTAACCGTCGCAACAATATTTTCAGGACCTCCTGCTGCCAGCACTGCGCGGTTAACCAAGTCAACTGCATATGCTGATATTCTCTTTGCATGCGGATGAGGATTAAACAACACACCGTTACCGCCTGCAAGCATCGAAATGCTGTTACACAATATTGTACAGCTGGGGTTTGTAGACGGAGTTATTGCACCTATTATCCCATACGGTGCCATTTCCACGAGCGTAAGTCCGCGGTCACCTGAAAGAGCGCGAACCTCAAGATCCTCCGTACCCGGTGTTTTATCAGCCACCAAATGGTGCTTAAGTGTTTTATGATAAACGTTACCCATTTTGGTATCTTCCACAGCAAGCTTTGCCATTATTTCAGCTTCCTCGTGTGTAAGACGTCTTATTTCCTTTATTATATTTTCGCGCTGTTCGCGGTTATAGTTCCTGAAAAGCGCATATGCTTTATTCACAGCCTCGATGGCCTCTTCCATTGTATCAAAGACACCGAGCTGATGACGTTTTGGTTCCTGCTCCTTTTCCATTCCGGAGAGCACATTTCTGACTATCTGCTCTAACTGCTTTTCGTCAATGTTCATACCGTCTGCCTCCTAAGTAAATATTCTGCCGCAAAATGTGCAAGCTGTGTATCCTGCTCGGCACTGCCGCCGGATACTCCTACCGCACCGATTATTCTTCCTTCAACAATAAGCGGCTCACCTCCGCCAAGCAGGCAAATGCCGTCTCCCTGACCAAGCCCGTCTAACGCACCGCCCCGCGATTCCTTAAGTGCGGTTATTGTAGGCATTTTCAATGCTACTGCCGTATATGCCTTATCACTTGCTATTTTCCGGCTTGCAATATACGAATCGTCCGATGCGTGCAACAGTACAGTATTCGCTCCGGCATCCACTATTGCAACCACCGGTCTTACACCAAGTGTCATTGCATACTGTTCCACCGCAAGGGAAATCTCCTTTGCCAAAGACAATGACATAATATCCGTTTGATATTCCCCCGGCTTTACCGGCGGTGTCTTATCTTTTGCAGCATACTGTGACATTGCATAAATAACGTCGCTCAAACGGTTTAGCCAGATAAGCAGCTGCGGTTTTACCCTGCCAAGCTGCCCTGCCTTGACCGCAATCCTCTCAGCGCGCCTTGCAATAGTCCTTGCAAGTGACAAATATGCTGACGCCGCATTCTTGCCGCTTATAGTAAATCCCTCAAAACCCTTAGAGTATTTGTCGCACATTCTCTCCAATGCACACGGGCATTCATCGATAACCGACGTCTTTCCTCCGGCAACCTCACCCATAACCTCAATCAGTTTTATTTGTATAGCATTTATATCTTTTTTCAGCTTGTCATCAGAAATATGTACCACACAGACCCCAAGGGCTGCCGACAATTCGTCTAAAGTCCCTAAAAGTTCAATTATTATATCAGTTTTGGATATGCGCCGCTGTGACAATGTCGAGGTATAGCCCTTGTCACCGGCTCCTGTATACAGCTTATCCATTATTTCTTGTACTGTTCAAGTACTCTCTTGGTCACCTCAGCGACTATCTTTTCTATATCTGTGTCCTTTGAGCATGAACAACCATCATTGCACACCTGTGAGGGCAGAGGCTTAAACCCATGATATGCAGCAGGAGATTCAAGATGATTTTTCTCATTCGCTTCAGTTGGCGACATCTCACATGTTCCGTCTTCATAACATCCCGGGCAAAGCTTTTCCATCGGATGACGTCCGGGCACACCAAATTTCTTTCTAAGTTCTATAAGCTTCTTAACCTCGCCGCAGGGGATTTCCTTTGCACCGCCGAGCATTGTTGCATAATATGTAAGTTTTGCATAGAACTCTGTTGATTCCATTCTAAAGAATGCGGTATTCAAATCACAGCCGAATGAAAGTGCTCCGTGGTTTGCAAGCAGAATTGCATCATAATCCTGGATATACGGCTCAAGTGATTCGGGTATCTCCATTGTAGACGGGGTACCGTACTGTGCGATAGGCACTGCACCCAGGAATATTACAGCCTCCGGCATAATCATCTTATCAAGCGCTATACCCGCAATTGCAAAGGAGGTCGCAATCGGCGGATGTGCATGTACCACCGCATTTACGTCAGGTCTTTCCTTATACACCTTAAGATGCATTTTGAACTCTGACGACGGACGGTATTTTCCGGTTGATTCCTTTGGTGTTCCGGTGCCATCAACCTTGCATATCATATCCGGCGTCATAAATCCTTTAGATACTCCGGTAGGTGTTGTAAAATATGTATTCTCATCCACCTTTACCGAAATGTTACCATCATTCGCAGCAACAAATCCGTCTTGATAGATACGTCTTCCGATTTCGCAGATTTCCTTTTTGATTTCAAAATCCGTTTTGTACATTATGTGTACCTCCTCTGAAATTTGGTTTTATTTTGTTTTCCTTTGTTTTTCTTTTATTATATATCTTTTACTGACATTTGTAAATAGAAATTTCAGCTTTTTTAGTGTCCCCTTTATAGGTTTTTATCGAGTATATTATGACTCAAACTTCCTCTAAAACATGCTGTTTCTTCGATATTTTTTCTACAAAATCACAAAGCCGGACGGTAGAATAAGGCTTACCCAAATGTGACACCGACAGTTTCAAAAGACGTAAGCGCCAGCTATGACTCAAAAGTTCAAACAAAGCTTCTTCCACCCTGAAGGTATCGGTTGCCATTACAGCCGCACCGTTATTTACCAAAAACTCCATATTTCTGTCTTCTTGACCAGGTATAGGATTCATAATAATTGCCGGCAAACGTTTTGCCAAAAGCTCAGATGTTGTAAGACCTCCAGGTTTAGTGATAATACAATCCGAAGCATCCATTAAAATATCAATATTATCAACAAAGCCATAGGTTATAATCTTTTTATTCCACATATGCCGGTCAATATCACGCTTCATTTTTTCATTTCTGCCGCACACGCATAAAACCTGAAAATCTATATCCAGTGCGTCTATTGCCTCAAGCTGCTTTACAAGATTCCCATACCCCATAGAACCCATCATAATAAGAATAGTTCTGCGGTTATCAAGATGCAGCTGTGATCTCGCATTCTCCTTGGAAATCTTTTTAAGGAATTTTCTGCTGATAGGAATACCGTAAGGAAGAATTTTACTTTGGGGTATGCCCTTTCTGCGCATCTGGTTATCAAGCAGTGAGTCAGCAGTCACATAAAAATCCATATCTGTACTTTCCCAGAAAGGATGTACGGTGAAATCCGTCACTATTCCAATTGTCGGGCACTTTATAACCCCTTTTTCCTTAAGATATGTCATAACCATACACGCATAACTGTGCGTTCCTATTATAACATCAGGCGCATAGTTTATTATAAATTCCTTAAGCTTATGGGATACCAGCTTGGATACTATTGCAATAAGAGATGAGGGTTTATACTTTTCCACACGCTTGTCAAGCAGCGAATATGCCTTCCCGTACATTTCAGGGAAATTAGTTGTTGAAAACAGATAGCCTTTGTCAATCGACTCGCCAAGTACCGGGTCTATATAATCAAATGTATCAAGCATTTTGCTTTCTATACCGCGTTCCGCCAAACACTCCATAACCGCCTGAGCAGTAGAATGATGTCCATAACCTGCCTTCACAGATATCATCAGTACCTTCATTATATCACTCCCCCTAAATTTGATGAAATATGCCAAAATACGGCGATTGAGCTATAAAAATGAAAATAGCACTTGAAAAATATCAAGAATTGATGTATAATCATTGTTATCTGATTTTTAATTATGAATTATATTATATATTATACCATAATTTAAGTTAATTTCAAGAGAAAAAAGACAAAAGGAGGCAAACTGCGTGATACTTTTTATCGGCGAAAAGGAACTGTATGATTTTGTCAGCGGTATTACATCCGATGTCACATATGATATAGGAATAGAGTCAGCAGAAAAACTTATCGTTTGCAGTGCGACAGACTCGGCTGTTGCAGCAGTACGCGCGGCAGCGCTGATAAATATTCCGGTACTCGGCATACTTGACGGGTATCAGGCAGTAGCAACAGCTTTCGGCGCAAGATGTGAAGCGGTTGATAGCTGCTGCGAAGGCAAACAGGAATGGGGCGTAATTGATGCAACCAGCCCAATTTACCTGGGGCTTGAAAGTGTAATTAAAATTTGCCGCGGCAAACCTGTTGCGGTAATCGAATCAACTCTTCCTGCTGACCTTGACTGCATGTCACGCGCTGAAACAGGCGAAATTATCGCTCTGCGTAATTTTGCGGCAACTAAAAGCTACGGAAATATTTATGCCGTAAATTTTTACCTTTCCTCCGAGCTTACACCGGACGGAAAAAAAATTATAGAAAACTTTATTAAGTTATAAGAAAGGATGTCCTACTAATGAATTCAAAAACACGAGAGCTTGTACTTGCAGCTATTTTAACAGCTCTTGCTATTGTGATTACATACTCACCCGTAAAACTCGAACTGCCGTTTTTCACTTTGACTTTAGGCGCGCATGTTCCTACAATGCTTGCTATGTTTATTAGCCCATGGGTAGCTGTAATGTCGGTAATAGGCAGCTGCATAGGATTTTTAATGGCAATACCTTCACCAAACAATTTGTTGGTTATGATACGTGCTGCACTTCACTTGATTTTTGTTTTTGTTGGTATGAAGATGATTTCAAAGCAAATGAATATTGTTTTAATCATTATAGTAACATCCCTTCTCCATGCATTAGCAGAAGGCATTGCAGTATATTTTCTCACTCCGGTTATTGTCCCGAGCAGCGATACAACAGCTCTTTGGGCTGGCTGGATTGCCTCTGCCGGAACATTTGTACATCACTATATAGACGCCGCAATTACTGCTCCAATTTTGTTGGCACTTTCACGGGCAAAAATGGTTTCAAAGCCTTGGTTTGTTAAGAAAACTAAAAGCGTTTAATTTATACGAAAGATGAGGAACTGCTTATGCATAAAGATATTAAAAAAATTCTTTTAAGCGCTGATGAAATAAAAAAAATTGTTTCGGAGCTTGCGGAAAAAATTAATGCGGATTTTAAGGGACAACCAACTGTGGCAATAGTCCTTTTAAAGGGTAGCATGTTTTTCGCCGCGGATCTTATGCGGGAACTTACAATGCCTGTTTCCCTTGATTTTATGAAACTTTCAAGCTATGGAAATGAAACTAATTCAAGCGGAATTGTAAAAATACTTCTTGATACCAGCGTAGAACTTGAGGGCAAAAATCTTCTTATCATTGAAGATATTGTGGACAGCGGCCGTACACTATTAAAGGTACAAAATATGCTCAAAGACCGCAGCCCCAAATGTGTCAGAATATGTACTCTTCTTGATAAACCCGACAGGCGCGAAGCAGACGTATATGTGGATTATGTTGGCAGCGTTATCCCAAATGAGTTTGTAGTCGGATACGGGTTGGATTATGCGGAACAATACCGCAATCTCCCGTATATTGGTATACTTGATGAATCTGTATATTCAAACTAAAAAA
>CALXUL010000305.1 GCA_944391635.1 uncultured Clostridia bacterium
ACATCTTAGGGCAATTGCTTCTCCTCTGTTGTTACATAACTTTCAGCA
Organism: uncultured Clostridia bacterium; assembly: GCA_944391635.1. GTDB lineage: Bacteria > Bacillota > Clostridia > UBA1381 > UBA1381 > HGM11525. The sequence continues at coordinate 49 of CALXUL010000305.1, forward strand.
AAAGGCGCTCAGTTATAATCCACGCTGAACACAGTTACCGTAACGGCAGGTAATTTCAGTTCGGCAGGATTTATTCGCCAGCGCACCTCGATATCAGCAGCACTGCCGTCATCCCAAACATAATTTCCATTTTCATTTAATTCAATCACGGAAATGTATTCGTCGGCATTCGTCATCCAGGAATTAGAAACAGTATACGCGTTTTCACGCACATATTCATCATCAAGCTCATTGTCTACATAATAAACACTTTTAATCCCGGTTTCCTCATTTCTTTCTATGGCGTAATCATCACCGGCCATAGTTGTCAACGGCTCGTGATAAACGCCATAAGAATAAGTCGAATTATTGGCTATATTGGGATTTGGCTTGGCTATTTTTCTCGGTAGTATTTGCCAATTTATTTCAATGCTCGCCGTATTTTCATTTTCACCCTGCCAGCAATAATTGACAGTATCGTTTAAAGTTACTATCGCCATATATTCTCCGGCGTCAACTGCGCTGTCATTTACTACGCTGTATAATCCCTTATCCGCAACATCATAGCTAAGCCCCTGTTGCGTTTCTCGCGGCTCGTAATATATGTTTTCTATCGCCTGCGGCTTTTCCACCGGCGCTTTGGCTATATAAATATTGTCTAATACCTGTGTTTGTTTTTCAAAATTTTCCAGTGTTACTTCAACTTTGATTTTGTATTTTCCCGCGTTGACAAGTTCTATCCCCATAGTGGAGGAGGCGTCGGCTTGACTGATATAGCTGCCCTTATGAGCCCAGTCTCCATCCTCCCAAAGATAAAAATTAACTTCGCAGCCATTACGTAAACCGCTTACTCTGACGGTGTTTTGCCCGCTGCCAGTATATTGCAAATTAGGGATTGGAACGATTTGTGCGTTTATGCTTTTGATGGTTACCACAAAATCATGGACTATATAATATTGACCGTTTTCCGAATCAATAAAAGAGCCGTCGGTCAAATAACCGCTTTCTCCCGCTTGAGGTACGCGATATTTTGTTTCGTCAAAGGCAAACGGAACTCTTATCATATAATCGCCTGTTTCCTGAGGCATAAGCGGACTCCATGTTCCGTCATTAGCATTATAAAACTCTATTTTACCTTCCTGTCTTGCCTCTCCGAAACCGTCTGCTGTTATGTTGGTGCTCTCCACCAAGTCCATAGAAACGCTGGTATGACTGAAATTGAATGTGCTTAAATTTAAAACGTCTTTTTCAACATTAATAAGAATTTGTAATTCAACATTGTTCGTCGAAGAAAAAACATTGCCGTTAAAAATACCCGCGTTAGTGGGAATAAATTTAACATTGACCACTTTTTCCCCATCAACTCCAAATTCCTGGACCAACTCTTCTTCGCTTACATCCCAAGCAATCGTTCCGGCGCTGGAAAAACCGCTTAATTGCGAAACAATATCGTTCAATGTATCGGTAGTGACGGCATTTAAGGTTTTACCATTCAATACAAAGGTATAATCCTTGTCGTAATAATCCCTTTCATCATCATGTATTTGGTCATTCTGGCATATATAATGCAGCACTGTATCCTGATTATCGCATAAAACGGGGTTTTCGGCATAAACCGGCAGATAATTATGTCCCGCGGCTTTTTCCGCCACATAATTTTTCATTTCCTCTTCATTCAATTTTTCCCCGTTCTCATCGAACAAGCCGGTACTGCCGACCATGGTAGAAGTTTGAGTATTACAGCCTTCTCTGGTGCAGAGCTGATAAAAATATCCGTCTCTTTCACAGGAAGCGGGCTTCTCAAAAATCTGGCTCCATGAATGTCCGAGCGCTGCAATAGGATAACGATAAAATAATTCCACTTCTTCTCCCGAAGAAGTAACTCCAAGCCATACCATTTTATATTCGTCATATCCGTCTGTAATGCAAGTCGCATCGACCGTTCCGGCATATGTAAGAGGCGTAATATTCCCTGTATAACAAGTTTCGCCATTTACGAACAGTTCTTTTTCCGAAACCTCAGCCGGCAGATTAAACATCGTGCCTATTTCCCCACTGTAAGTAATAAGAGGATTGCGAGGATCCTCAAAGGAACCCTGTGTAGCATAAGCGCTGTACTTATCCGTACCGAAAGCTGCCGTGCCGACAAAATTAAGCTGAGAGGAGTCAGTACCGGTATTACTGCCCGCAACAGTAACGGACTCCAAACGACGATGATTATAAAAAGCTTCTATACCAATGCTCGTAACCGTTTGAGGAATAACAATAGAAACAAAACCACTGTCCTGAGCAGTTGCCAAAGTACGGTAAAAAGCTCTATATCCTATGCTCTGCAAGCCTTCCGGCAAAATCAACTCATCGGCATTGACAAAACCGTTATTGGCAAATGCATTATTGCCTATGCTCAAAACATTGTCGGGAATATAAATATCTTTTAAGCCGCAACTGCTGAAAGCGCTGTCAGCAATCACGCTCAAAGAAGAACCTAACTTTACGGAAGTCATTTTACCGCAACCGGAAAAAGCGCTTTCACCGATTTCCTCGACGCCACTTAAATCCAAAGGTGAATTTTCCGAAAAAGTCAATTCCTCACAAAGATAAAAGGCTTTTTCTCCTATTCTTGTAATTGCAGTCGAATTACTAATAACCAATTCCTTGACAGTATCCATTTGCGCAAAAGCGTAATCACCGATTTGACTTACGCCGTCGGCAATAAAGACTTTCATATAATTAGTGCCCACCTGCGTGTTCCACGGTGCGGCATTAACTCCGAGTGATGCCTGATAATTGGGAATAGCAAAATTGCCGTTTTCTGGATCAGCGGCAGGGTCGGGATATACCACCAGTTCAGCTTGCATGGTGGGACTGGCGCCCGTTATATCGTATGTAAACCAATAACTGTATTTTAAATCTGTTCCTTCAATCGCAAATTCCGGACCAGGTATCCAATTTGCCGGCGGCGTATAACCTTCCGGAGGCTCCGCTGCTGCGGCTACTGTTACTGGTAAAATGATAG
>CALXUL010000306.1 GCA_944391635.1 uncultured Clostridia bacterium
AAAGCAAAGCGTATCATATCTGGCTGATTGCGGAGTAATCGCGGGAGTATCAGATGGCGAATTTGCACCTAAAAGCTATGTAACGCGCGCTGCAGTGGCAAGGATAATTTACGGGGTCTTACAAAAGGCGGATATGATATGACTTTGTAAAACCTATAAATTTTACAGTGCAAAAAGGAGACATGTATGAGAAAATATAGAATTATTTCTTTATGTACAGCAGCGGTTATCGGTGCTCAACTAATCATATCTGCGAGTGCGGCTGATGGGACGGTGTTATGTAATGATAATTTTGAATCGGGAATGAGTTCGGCTTTTGCTGATAGTACGGCAACCAATAAAGTTGTTGACACGGATGGCGGAAAGGCATATGCAGTAAGTGCGCCGGCTGTTATGAACCGTACAAACCGTTTGAGAAATTTTGAACTTGCATTTGATGCAAAAATCGGCTTTGATACAAATGATGTTGCTGCACCGGCTGTTGAGTTTAGAAAAATTGATGATGAAAATACGTACCGGCTAAGCTTTAATACACCAGGAGAGCTTTTGACAATAGAAAGAGTACGTGCAGGAATAAGTACACCGCTGGGGTCTTTGGCGTTTGACGTGGATAAGTATTCCGGGCAGTGGAAGAGGATAGTCCTCACAGCAGAAGATGATAAAATAACCGTAAGATACGGTGATGACGAAAATGCGGTGTTGGAAGTAGTAGACGCATTCCCCATAGGAATGGGGTTTATAGAATTTAAACCGGGAAGCGGAAGCTTTGAAGTAGATAATATTAATCTTGTGCGCTTGCCAGGCGGCATCGAAACTGCAGAGCAGGGCGAAGCTGCGGTAGGGCAGCAGGATAACCAGGCAAAGGAAGTAGAAGGCGACATCATTTACCAGAATAACTTTGACTCGGGCAATAAGGGGACGTTAAGAAGTGACAATAAGAGTGAAGTTGTTGAGAACGAAGATGGTTTTGCATATAAGGTTTTAGGCTATGACTATGAAGAATTATCCTTTGGCTGGACCGATTTTTCAATGGAATGTGATGTTAAGATTGATTTCCAGCCGTATGGAGCCACTTGGCCGGCAGTTCATATGCGCCGCGCATCGAACGGTTACAGATATGATATTTATTTTGAAAGCGGCAGTCAGACAATTTGTATTGAGAGAAATACAAGTGGTCAGAAAACATTCCTCGGTAACGGCGGCGCTGATTTTGTAAGTAAAAATGGTGAATGGGCACATATAAAGGTTACAGCTGTTGGCTCAAGAATAAGATTTTATTATGAAGATATGTCAACACCTGTTTTTGACGTAACTGACCCGGAACCTATTGCAATGGGCGGAATCGGATTTGCTAACGGGGGTTCGCCGGAGTTCCTTGTTGACAATATAGTAGTAAAACAGATTACAGTAATAGAACCGGAAGTAGAGGAAAACTATGACGATACGGTTTATACCGATTATGATAATAGCCCTTATAAAGACGATATAAACTTGCTTATGGGTTTAGGAATATTGCCGGAATATGATGAGGAAACTGGATTTTCTCCGGACAATCTTATAACTCGTGCAGAGTATGCAAAAATGCTATATAATCTCATTGGTGAATTTCCGGAGAACACAGCAGATCCGGCATTTGTTGATGTGGATATGAGTGTTGACGGATATAATGAAATAAATATTCTTGCAAAATACGGATATTTTGCGGGAGGCGGAAACGGCATGTTTTTCCCGGATAATCCGGTAACTGTTGTGGATGCTGCAAAAATGATTTTGTCTGCAATGGGTTATGATGCTTTGATAGAAAAGCAGGGCGGTTATCCGTCAGGGTATTATAATGCTGCGCGTTCATACGGATTGTTAAAAGACCTTGATGTGTATAGCGAAGAAGAACTGTCAAGGGATATGGCTGCAAAATTAGTATCAAATGCATTGGAAGTTCCGTTTTATACGCTTTCTGTAAGCGGTACAGAATATTCACGTGATGATGAGATGACATTTTTAACAAGACGTGATATTATAAAGGAAAAAGGTCTTGTTACAGCTAATTTTATAGGAGGAATACACGGTTACAGTACATATGCGGCAGATGAGGTGGAATTTGGTGACCGTATAATAAAAAGTGGAAAAACCGATATTAGCGAGCAGCTTGGAAGATATATTGTTGCATATATCTATCAGAATGAGCAGGAGGACGAGGAAACTGTTTTATACTATGCAATAGATAAAAATAAGAAGGAAAGTATAAAGGTTTCTGCTGATGATGTGGATGAAACAACCACACTGACAAAGTTTGTATACCGTGACGGGGAAAAGCTTAAAAATATAACTCTAAAAAAGAATATTACTATATTGGAAAATGGTGCTCCAGCAGAATATAATGCGGAATCTTTGAAACCGGATAATGGCTGGGTAACGCTTTTATCAACTGATAATAGTACATATGACCTTATTTTGGTAGAAAATTATGAAACCTTTGTTGTAGGTAATTATTCAGTATATGACAGTATAATGTATGATAAGTTCGATTCATCTAATACACTTAAATTGGATGATACCGAAACACTGGTATATCGTGCCGGTGAAGAAGCGGTGCTTAATGATATCCAGGCCGGTGATGTATTGAGTTATGCGTATACAACAAAGAAAGACGGACAGGATTATTGTATAATTTATGCTACTAACCGTAAAGTGAGCGGAGTTCTAACTGAAAGCTATGAAGAAAACGGACATAAATATTTCAGAGTGGAAGAAAACATATATGCAGCATCAAGATTTTATGATATAATAAAAAATAAAGGTCTTATAGAAGAACCTACAATTAATTCTACTGCAACATTTTTTATGGATCGGTTCGGGAAGGTTGCATATACCAGAATATCCGCAAACGGATTTGCGCTGATATACAGAACATACTTCAGTGTTGATAGCGGAGATTACTGTATGCAGGTATTCACGCAGGATGGAGAATGGAAAGATTATCGATTCAGCAGTAACTGGAAGCTGAACGGCGAAACAGTAGATTATTCTGCAATGGATACAGTAATAAGCCAGTTTAGTACTAATCAGCTTGTATATATTAATACTCGTAAGGGTGATGAAATATATTCGATAAGGACGGAGCAGCCGCCTGAGAATAAAAATGCTGAATTGGTATTTAATAAGTCACTTGATAATGTGGAATATTTTGCCTCGACCGGTTCATTTAATAACCAATCATTCGTTGATGGAAATACAATAGTATTTGTAATACCGCATGAACAAGGTGAAAAGGAAAAGTATTATGTGCGAGGCTCTGGATATTTATCAGACGGAACAATGTACTATGCTAAAGCCTATAACCAGAATAAGTATGAAGTTGCAGAAATTGTAGTTGTGGATGAGAGCAAACGGGAGTATACAAATCCGGGCAAACTTGACAGACCGTTTGTATTTGATCATCTAAGTTATAGCATTACAAGTGATGGCGATAAAATAGCGCTCTTGCACGGGTATGCCGGAGGCGAGGAAGTGACATATCGTACCGAGGAAATAGATTTGTTCCTTGGAAATGGGGACGAAACTAAACGCATAAACAAAGGCGACTCAATGAGGCTTGTATTTGATGACGAAGGAATGGTAGCAAAATATGTTGACGGGTACTGGAACACCTCTATGAGTATTTTCAGAGTAAACCAGGGCAGACAATATATGTTTAATACAAGCTTATATACAGCAACAGACATGACATGCGTAAGAGCTGATGTTGTGGATTATGATGCCGGCGAAAAGAGAATACTGTTAAGCGGCGGCGCCGGAACAACAGCTAAGGCATACTATATGCCGTCTGAGGGAACGGTTTATGTATATGATAAGGCAACAGATGAGTTAAGGCTTGGTTCAAGGTCAGATATTGCACCAGGCGACTTCATAATAATGGAATATTCGTGGAATGTAATGCGGGATCTTCTTATCTATAAAAATTTAGATTAATAAAGCATGGGGAATATTTATGTTTAAACTTAAAGGCACTAAAGTTTTAAGAAAAATACAAAGTTCTAACCTTGTTTACAGAAGGTTAATTATTTCCCACGTTATCGTGGTAGCGGCGCTGTCGATTGCAATCAGCAGCGCTGTTGCTGTATTTTTCTCAAAAACTCTTGAAGGGCAAGTTATAGATTCTGATAGAGAAATGCTTAGCAGAATTAGCGAGAGTGCAAATGGCAGGATTTTTGGGATGACAGAAAAAATATGGACTACCTCGGTGCAGCAGGAAAACTCACTCGGCAGATTTTTTTCTGAACCATCGAGCGTTGATAATTCATATTTTTATTCTATTTATGAGCAAATCAATCGCATTAAAGGCGAAAATTATGACTTAATAGATGATATTGAAGTGTATTCCAAAGAGTTGGGGATATTGATTTCCAGCAAACATGGTATAAAGTATATAAGGGGAGCTCATACTGATACATCTTTTTCAAAGTTTAGTAAAATGATAGAGGATGGATATATCCGCAGCGAATGGATTGCCCTCCCGCCGGATGAGAAGGAAAATGCGTGGGAGTCGGATTTTAAGATAGCTTTATTTAGGACATATCCATATATTAAAAATGTAGGTATGCCGTTTAAGGGGTATTGCGCAATCGTACTTAAAGAAAATGCAGTATACAACATGATAAGTTTGGACAAGAATACAAACGATGAGCAGATAATGATTATCAATTCAGCAGGAGTAGTATGCAGCAGCAGTAACAGGGACCTTGTAGGTACGGCGCTTGGGGAGGAGGAGTATATTAGCCGTATTCTTTCTTCAGAAGAAAAAAATATATTCTTCCTATACAATGGAAAAGCCGGAAAACAAATGGTTTCGGCATCTCAGATAGGAGATACCGGACTAAGAGTGATAAAGATTGTTTCCAGTAAGATATTTTTTAAAGATATAACATTGATGCGTCTAATAACAGTTCTTATATGCTTTATATTTATAATCATAGGGATATTAGCATCAATTTTTCTTGTCAGAAATACATATCAGCCACTTAAAAATATTATCAGCAATATTAAGGGAATGGTCACCCAGGATAATAATACCCCGGTAAATGAGTATAATCTTATAAATTCTACAATTGATACACTGTCTATAAAGGTATCTGAGCTTGAGGACACGCTTAAGGATAATGAGCAGATTATTAAAAATAGTCTTATTATAGACTTATTAAACGGTGATGCGGGTGATTCTGAAAAAATAAGCCAGAGGTTTAAGATAGCCAATATTATCATGAATCAGCCTAATTATACTGTAATTGCGATTGCGGTTGCCCAGAAACCGGACGCGGAAATATCCAAGATGGAATACTGCAAATTTGATGTGATGTCAAAGCTTAATGAGCGTTCTGATGAGAAATGCAGGTATTATGCGGCAAGTATGCCTCAGGGCAGGATTGGTGTAATAGTAAATGCAAAAAAGACAAATGTAAAACGTATTTTGATGGATCTATATAATATAAGTGAATTTGCAAGCGAAAAACATAATACAGGACTTTACTACGGAGTAGGTACCTGGTCTGAGTCCCCGGATAATCTTGTTATTTCCTGGAGAAATGCAGAAAAGTGTCTTGGTTATCATTATATTAACCCGGAGCAGGATTTATTTTTATCAGATGAACTGTCAGCACGTGAAACGAGTGAAACGGCATTGTCCAAAAATATTCTTACGGGTTTTGACGAGTCGCTTAAGTATGGTGAGTATGAAGATGCCTGTGAACAGATTAATGCAGTAATAAAAGAAATACGTGCATCTAACTGTACTAAAATACAATGTGATTTTTGTCTTAATAATATGATTAATATAATTCTAAAGCATATGCTTGAGCAAAATATTGACAGTAGCGAGATTTATCCAAAGAGTATGTATGTAGGTCTTAAAAACTATGATGATATTTACAGCGCAACCGACTGGATTAAGGAAATTG
>CALXUL010000307.1 GCA_944391635.1 uncultured Clostridia bacterium
CTATAAAAGCAGATTTTGCCCCCAGCTTAGCAACAGCTGCTGCAACATTCGCCGGTGCACCTCCTGCATTCTGTGCAAATAATAACTGATTTTGTCCGTTTCGTCCCTGTGATGTGAAATCAATCAAAATTTCACCGAGTGAGCATACCAAAAATGTCTTTTTATTCATTACATTTTCATCCTTTCACAAATCATTTAATACTTTACAAATTTGGACTTAGTTTACAATTATAACCAACACACGAAATTATATCTTGTTCATAAACATCTTCGGGGATTTCTATTGTAAAAGTGTAATTACAGCCATCGTCATCTTTTTCTATATATACATCATAGACAGTAATATAATATTTTTTTAAAAGCTCGGTCAAATTTTGCTGATATTGTGAATCCGTCACACCTTTAACCACCAGCTTTTTTGATTTTGACTTTTTTAACCAACGAAAATTTTTATGCAACAAAATCTGCGCAATTACAATTATTATTGATGTGGCTGTTCCAACCACATACATTCCTGCACCGATTGCAAGTCCTACACCCGATGTTGCCCAAATGCCGGCAGCAGTAGTAAGTCCTGTAACAGTATTTTTATGCACAAAAATCATTCCGGCACCCAAAAAGCCGATTCCGCTTACCACTTGTGCCGCAATCCTCGCACCGTCAGCACCTCGCATACTGTCTGCTCCCGATACAATGTCACAAAAACCGTACTTTGAAATAATCATCATAAGCGCAGATGCACACGCAACCACAAAGTGAGTTCTGACTCCTGCCTCTTTAGAACGATTTTTACGTTCAAGTCCAATGAATATTCCGCATATTCCTGCTATAACTATTCTTGCAATATAATAAATTTGTCGTACATCAAATACATTCATTGTTATATCCATTAACTCCCTTAAGCATTCGGATTTATTATAAATTTACCCTTACCTCTAAGTTCCCTGTCACCCAGAATTACGGGCAGCTCCTCAAGACTTGCAACCTTATATATCATAGACTTAACATCAATTCTTTTTGAGTCAATCATCTCAATCGCTCTTTGCTGAGTATATGGATTTATGTACGAGGCTTTTATTTCGATTTCTTTTTTGAATATTTCAAAAGGCTTTATATCTATCGTTTCATCAGGTGCGGTAAGTCCGAAAAACATAACTATTGACTTTTTACCGGCAAGGTCTATTGCCTGCTTCATAGTCTGCGGACGGCCTACACATTCTATTACCTTTGTTACTCGGGTAATATTATTTTCTTTTAAGACCTTTTGAGCATCCTCGCTTAACGGATCTATACATATATCTGCACCCAATTTTTTTGCAAGCTCTCTCTTTTCCTTATTCGGTTCAAGCGCAATCAGCCTTGCTGCACCGCCGATTTTAGCAAGCTGAAGCATTATAAGTCCTATCATTCCGCAGCCGATTACAGCTACTGTATCATCAGTCTTAATATCGCACAAATCAATGCCGTGCATACAACAGGAAACAGGCTCTGTCATTGCCGCCTCCTCAAACGAGGTGGTATCGGCAATTTTATATATCTGACTTTGGGGTACTGCGCAATACTGTTCAAAACCTCCGTTTACAGTTGTTCCTATTCCAATCATATTTTCACAAAAATGCCCTATCGCACTTTTGCAATAATAGCACTCACCGCACAGCTTGTTAGGATCTACACAAACTCTGTCGCCTACAGCTGCATCTCTTACGTTTTCTCCGACCTCTGTAATAACTCCAGCAAATTCGTGTCCCAAAACAGTTCCGGGCGGTGTTGCCGCCGCACCTTCGTCACCCTCATAAATATGCACATCTGTTCCGCATATTCCGCAAGCCATAACCTTTACGATAACCTCACCGTCCTTTGCCTTAGGCATATCAATATCTTCTAACTTTAAATTGTGCTTTCCGTAAAAAACCGTCGCTTTCATTTTTTATCTCCTTTTTCATTTAATTGTACACTGTATTGGACATCTGCTTTTATAGTAATATGTATTTTTAAAATCCAGTTCCCTCAAAATGGAATACAGCGCATCGAAATCATTAGCCGAATTTTTGGCTAAATGTGCGTCCGAACCGGTTGTCACAAGATAACCGCCCATATCCTTATACATTTGTATTATCCATCGTTCCGGCATAAGCTCGCAATATCTGCTGCCCTCATATACGCATGAGGAGTTGATTTCAAGTGCAATTTTACGCTCTATGATTCGTTCCAAAATGCTTTTGATTTTATTTTCATACATTTTGCAATCAACACCCATCCCATACTTACCGTTAATATATCTTAGCGGACAGGTTAAATGTGCTAATATGTCAAAATCGCAGCCTTCAATCATTTCAAGCATATCGTCAAAATACTGATTAAGATATTTTTCTGCGGTTTCTTTGCCCATTTTCGCAAAATCAATCTGCGAATACGGCATTTCATATTTATCAAATTTTACTGCGTGAACTGAGCCTATAACTACATCAAAATCAAATTCCTTAATAATTTGTTCCGCAACGTTTTTGTGCCACGTCGCCTCGCCTATTTCAATACCGCGTAAAACGGTTAAATTTGTTTCGCTGTTCATTTTGACAGCGTCGTCAACCGAACCTCTTGCCACACCCTTTATATCAAGTGTTTCGTAATACTCAATATCACAATGATCCGTTACCGCAAATCCGCAAAGTCCTCGTTCTTTTGCCGTATCAGCCATATCCGATACCTTACATTCGGAATCGTGCGAATTATTTGAATGTGTGTGCATATCATAGCGGCTGTTTATATTTTTCATCGGCTTAATTGTTCCGTCTGTTTCGATAATATCCGGCTTAAAACGCTCTGCCACGTCATAAAAGCTCCTATAATCGCTAAGCAGCCATATACCGAATTTTGCGTATTTTCTGACAAGCTCCGCAGTCTTTTCATCTGCAAACGGAAGCTTCACCCATAAAGTATTTTCACACCGATACGGCAGCCATACCGTCAGACGTTTCCGCGGCACGAGAACTGACAAGGTGTTTAATACCTCCTCCGTTACCTCACCGTCATAATCAATTCCGATACCGGGAGCTTCTCTCAGGCACATTTTTATAAACTCGACATTATTTGAAGTTACGGAAACATACTCTGTATACTCTTTAATCTGCAAAAAGAAAAGGCAGAGAATTTCTTCTGGGAACGACTGTATTTTATTGTCAATCTTTAGATGTATCTTCGTTTCTTTCGCCATTTTCAGCACTTCTTCAAACAGTGGAATTTTTTCTCAGCGGTATTTGTTTGAAACGGCAACTCCGAAATCATATCGGAGCGCATCCTCATAAGT
>CALXUL010000308.1 GCA_944391635.1 uncultured Clostridia bacterium
TATTAAAAGTCAAGGAAATGTCATATCCAACATCTGAAAAACTATTAGATAAAGAAAAACTTCCGCTTGATGTGTTTAGTTTGGTGAAACTTAACTCTGCTATTACACCATCTTTTATTTGAAGTGGTGTACTTGGATTAAAAACATATACAATTTTTACAGAACTATCTTTATATTCGGGATTATCACCTGAAAAATATGGTGAAACTTCTTCTCCGTCAACAAATAGATTGTATCCATTAAAAGAATATTTGTCTGATTCATAATTAACAGTGAGTACGCCTCCAGTATATGAATATGACTGGTAAGCGGATGTATTTGACAGATTAACCTTTACCTTAACAGTATCGCCGACTTTAGCATCTGATGAGTCAGAAGAAAGGGAAAGTTTAGGTAAGGTAGCATTTACAGTATCAATCATATATTCTGAATTAATGTTACCTTCTTTTATATCATCAGGATTACTTTCTGCAATATCGTTATAAGCTTTCATCATACGGCTTGAGAGTATTTTTACTGTATAAGTATCAGGATCCCAGTTAACTATTGAGTTCATACTGTCCGAAATAGCACGAAGAGGAATCATGGTACGATCATTTACAATAGTCGGTGCAACATCAAGGTTAACGGTTGTTATGTCGGTATCCTTTACAGTTGTAAAGTATATTCTTGTCATGTCCTGATTATCAATTGTAAGTATAAGGCGTATACGGTTATCATAGGTATTAATGGTAACAGATCTTTCGTCACCGTTCCATTCAACTGAAGCACCCATTGCCTCAAAAACGCCTCTTAGCGGTACAAGCACACGGTCGCTTTCTATAATCGGTGCCTGGTCAGAAAAATAGACATTTCTGTTATCAACCAATACAGAAACATCCTTGGTGTCTGCCGGAACAGAAATGCCCTGCAGAGCGACAGCTGAGCAAAGTAATAAGCCTGCAATTTTTTTCTTCATATTTTTTTCTCCTTTTTTCCGCAAAATGCGGAAGTTTTTTTTGGCAACATAATTAAAGTTGTCAAATCAAATATAATTATAGCATAAAAAAACATATATAACAATATTTATAAAAAAAATAATTGTCAGGCATAGGGGCATATTAATAAATATGGCTTAAATTAAAGAAAAAAATAATGTTTTTTTATAAAAAATATATGCAAAACCGAAAAAATAATGTATAATAGACAATATGGGAAAGGTCAGGGTGATGAAATGGACATGGTATTTAGTTATATGGCCCGATTTTTTCAGGTATTGAAGCTTAGCGATATAGTCGATATAGCTATATTGGCAATAATAATATATCAGCTTACAAAAATACTTAGAGAAACGCGGGCAATACAGTTATTAAAAGGTATAGCTATGCTGTTTATAGCTATGCTTTTAAGCGATTGGCTTAACTTGACGGCAACAAATTATATTCTTGGCAATACAATGCAGGTAGGACTGTTTGCAATCGTAGTAATATTCCAGCCCGAACTTAGAAATATGCTTGAACGTATGGGAAGATCAAAGGCAGGGAAAATTATAGATATAGTATCTGGACAGAGTGAGTATGACAAAGCAATGCACGTAATAGATGAGTTATGTGATGCTGCGGTACATATGTCGCAGACAAAGACGGGCGCGTTGATTGTAATTGAGCGTCAGACGCGGCTTGGTGATGTTATACGCACGGGAACAATAATAAATGCAGATGTAACGTCGGAACTGTTGGAGAATATATTTGTGCCTAATACTCCGCTTCATGACGGTGCGGTAATAGTTCGTGGCGACAGGATACATACTGCTGGATGCCTGCTTCCGCTTACGTCTAACACAAACCTTTCACATGAATTGGGAACAAGACATCGTGCAGCTTTGGGGATTTCCGAAGCATCTGATGCGATGGTAATTGTGGTAAGTGAAGAAACAGGTAAAATCTCAATTGCAATAAACGGTGCATTGACACGTAATGTTGACCGGGAATCTTTGCATCTTGCTCTTGTGCGGGTATTTAAACCCGATAATTCCGTTGATGTGGAAAAACTGAAGTTCTGGAGGAATTCGGGAAATGATTAAGAAGCTTAAAAATCTAAAGATAACAATGAAGCTGTTCTCGGTCATTCTTGCAATAGTAGTCTGGCTTATTTTAATATATACGCTTGACCCTACAATTACCCAGACGGTAAATAATATCCCAATAACCTTTACCGGAGAAGAAGAATTAAATGCCCGGGGACTTGTGCTTAAAAATAAGAATGAGATTGATACTATAAATGTAAAAATATCAGGAGCCAGAAGTTCTGTGATAAATGCTTTACCGCTTATTAGCGCGGAAGTAGATTTATCGGATATATTATCAGAAGGAAGCAGGACCGAGAGTGTTACGGTTAATATAGGTGTGTCAGGTGTTATGATGGTAGGACGCACCAATCCGGCAGTAAAAGCTGAAATAGATAAGCTTGTTGAAAAAGAAGTTCCAGTAAAGATAATACGTGCCGGAAGCGAGAAAAATAAACAGACAATAGTCGAGTCAAAACCTGAAGTAAGCACGCTTGTACTAAAAGGAGCACAGAGTGAGTTGTCATCGGTTAGTGAAGCGCAAATAACCGTTGATGTATCGGCGATAGATGCTGTTTTGACGCAGAAAATGGATTACACTTTGGTAGATGATGAAAACACAAAGGTTACCTGCCAGACTCTCGTTAATCCGCCGGAAAAGATTATGGTTACAAGCAGGCTTTATCCGAGGAAGAGTTTGCCGGTAGAGATAGTATTAGCGGATTCTGACAAGAATGATTTTGCTCTTGAAGTAGAGTCCCAATCGAAAGAGAAAATTGATGTTGGAATAAAAAATTATGATATTGATATGTCGGCAGTATATGCGGTATTCAATGCTTCGGAGTATAAGAACGGGCAAAGTGAGTATTCATTACAAATAGAAGATGTAGAAGGACTATATATACCGGATGAATCTAAAGAAATTACGGCAAAACTTTTGGTAGAGGAAAAAGTTGAAAAGTATGTTACGTTAAAAGTGGAAACGAGAAATGTACCGCAGAAGGCAATAATTAGTCTTTTGCAGGATAGTGTAACTATTTTATTACGGGGTGCCGAATCAAAATTAAACAGCGAGTTTGTAAAAGGCTATGTTGATGTTTCACAAGTAGGTCCGGGACAAATAGAACTGCCTGTTAATATTGAAACTGATGAGGATATTACAATGGTAGATGAAGTTTATGTTGAAGTAAATGTGAGTATGCAATAGGGAGATGAACAAAGAATAAATGGCGGATGTATTAGTTAGAGGACAAAGTATAGATGGGGAAATACGAGCGTTTGCAGCAGTTACCACTGCACTTGCGGACGAGGCAAGAACAATCCATAATTGTCTGCCTACAGCAACAGCGGCGCTTGGAAGAACATTTACTGCTGCGGCAATGATGGGTGCGCAGTTAAAAAATGAAGATGATAGCGTTACTGTACAGTTTGCAGGGGACGGACCTCTGGGAAAGATTGTTGCGGTGACAGATAGCAAGTCACAAGTTAGGGGATATGTTGAAAACCCGTTTGCAGATTTGCCGCTAAATAAAAAAGGTAAAATAGACGTGGGAGGCGGAGTCGGCAGGGGTCGGCTTAGCGTTGTGAGAGATTTAGGAATGAAGGAACCATATGTTGGACAGGTTCCAATAGTAACGGGTGAAATTGCAGAGGATATAACATATTACTATGCAAAAAGTGAGCAGGTGCCGACAGCAGTTGGGCTTGGAGTGTTAGTTGATACAGATTTGAGTGTACGTGCATCGGGCGGATTCATGGTTCAGCTTATGCCGTTTGCAAAAGAAGATACAGCCCTAAAACTTGAACAGAGAATACAAAAAATGAAAAGTGTCACAGAACTGATAGACGGTGGAATGAGTGCAGAGGAACTTTTGTTTTATGTGTGTGACGGTTTTGATATGATGTATGAAAATAACACAATAACCCCTTTGTACAGATGTAAATGTACCCGTGAAAGGATGGAGGGGGCGCTTGTGTCGATAGGAAGGCAGGAGCTGGAAAAAATAATTGAAGAACAGGGAGAAGCAGAACTTACTTGTCAATTTTGCGATAAAAAATATCAATTTAATAGGAAAGAACTCGAGCAGCTTCTTATGCGTGCTGTAAAGAAATAGGTAAAAGTACAGAATTTGTCAATTAGTGACTAAAAGTGCTTGACTAAAATAAAAAATAGGGTTATAATATACAAGTATGCTTTATCTTTTATAGAAAGGAATGAATAATTATCATGAAAAAGAAAAGCGTTGTAGTTCTTGCACTCATGATAGTAATTGCCGCAGCGATGAATTATATTGCATTCTTCGGAATAACAATAGGCAATATGAGCTATGGCGGAGTGTTTGATGAAGAAAAAGGAATAAGAAAAGGTATCGATCTTGCAGGCGGCTCGGTTATAACATTTGAAGCTAATGCTGAGAATCCGACCGAGGAGCAAATGGATGTAGTAGAATCAATATTTTCGGCACGTCTGACAAATTCAGGATATACCGAAGCGCGTATATCAAGGGATGATGCAGGTAAAATAGCAGTAGAAATCCCTGCTGAAACAGATACTGATAAAGCTGCATCACTGCTTGGTTCAACTGCAAAGCTGACATTTGTAGATGCTGACGGAAATGTTGTATTAGACGGTGCAACGGATATTAAGGATGCGCAGTACAGATATGGTGCGGTAAATTCAAGCTCAACTCAGGAACCGTATGTTGAACTTACCCTGACACCTGAGGCAAAAAGTAAGTTTGCTGATGCAACACAAGCTGCAGCAGCGCGTTCATCTGAAGGTAAAAACTATATATCAATAAAAATGGACGAGCAGATTTTGTCATCTCCTTCTGTGGCAGAAAGGATTGACTCAGAAACTTGCGTAATTTCAGGAAGCTTTACCCCTGAGAGTGCTCAGGAGCTTGCAAATCAGATAAAATCTGGTGCGCTGCCTTTTGACCTTACAGTAATATCAAAGGATACAATCGGACCTGAGCTTGGTTCACAGGCGCTTCCGACTAGCCTTTTTGCAGCAGGTTTAGGTACTCTAATAGTTATGCTGTTTATGATTATTATTTATCGTGTACCCGGTCTGATTGCTGACTTGGCGCTGGCGATATATGTAGGTCTTGTATCGCTAATACTTGGACTTGCGAGGGTTAACCTTAGTCTTTCAGGTATAGCAGGTATTGTTTTGTCAATAGGTATGGCGGTTGACGCAAACGTTATAATATTTGAGAGAATGAAGGAAGAACTGAAAATCGGAAAAACAATTAAAGCATCAGTTGATGCAGGATTTAAGAAAGCATTTTCAGCAATTCTTGATTCAAATATAACAACAATTATTACCTGTGTAGTGCTTTATCTTTCGGGAATTGGTACAATTCGTGGTTTTGCGATTACGCTCGGACTTGGTGTTGTAGTAAGTATGTTTACTGCAATTATAGTTACAAAGTTCCTGCTCAAGCAGCTTGTTGGTTTGAACGTAAAGAATCGTAAACTTTTCTGTGCAGAAAGATAGGGAGGTGCTTGAAATGAAGAATTTTGATATTATATCTAATAAAATGAAATTTTTACTTCTGCCTCTTTTAGTCATTGTTGCAGGAATAGTAATGTATTTTGTAAATGGCGGATTTAATTTTGACATAGAGTTTATGGGCGGAGTCAGAATGCAGGTGGATATGGAAAAAGACTTCAATAATGAAGAAGTTTCTGCATTTCTTGAAGAGAAGCTGGGAATCTCGCCTGTAATCGTGCAAGCAGGCAGCGGTACAACAGCTACAATAAAGACACAGCCGATAGATGACGAACAGAAAAACCTCATCTTTAGTTCGTTAAAAGAACAGTATGGGCTTACAGCTGAAGCACCGATGTCGGTAAACTCTGCATCAGCAAGTTTCGGAAGTGAAGTACAGGGTAAAGCATTTATTTATACCCTTATTGCAATAATTTGTATTTTGCTGTATATCGCGCTCAGATTTGAGTGGAGATCGGCTATTATGGCAGTTTTGTCATTGGCACTTAACATTCTTGTTATGATGGCTATTTATGCAATAACATATACTCCGCTTAATACTACGTTTATAGCAGCTATGCTTACTATAATCGGTTATTCTATAAATAATACAATTGTTGTGTTTGACCGTATTAGGGAGAACATGAAAGGCTTTAAGGCTCGTAAGAATGGCGAACGTGTATCAAGTATTGTAAATAGAAGTATATGGGAGAGTATGGGCAGAACGCTTAATACAACCATTACTACTTTGATTACAATTGTATTGCTCTATTTTATAGGTGTAGCATCAATCAAAGAGTTTGCATTCCCGCTTATAATCGGCGTGTTAGCTGGTGCATA
The DNA here is from genome assembly GCA_944391635.1 of uncultured Clostridia bacterium. Classification (GTDB taxonomy): domain Bacteria; phylum Bacillota; class Clostridia; order UBA1381; family UBA1381; genus HGM11525. Next base: position 6,381 of record CALXUL010000308.1, read on the forward strand.
CAGTTCAATATTTATAGCAAGTCCGTTCTGGGCAGCTTGGAAAGAATCAGAAATTGAAGCGGCAAACCAGAAATAATGATAAACATTTAAGCGCTGCCTGAGTTATTCGGGCAGCGCAGTTTTTTTAAGGAGAGAAGTATGGGAGAAATAGTAAGACTGCAAAAGTATATAGCACAAAGCGGCGCCGCCTCTCGCAGACACGCAGAAGAGCTGATAGCTGAGGGTCGGGTGAAAGTAAACGGTAAAACGGTAACAGAATTTGGTGTTAAAGTAGAAATTGGTGCAGATAGTGTGGAAGTTGATGGCAAGAAACTTGAGCCGGTCTTAAAAAAATACTATATTATGCTGAATAAGCCAAGCGGCTATGTAACTACAATGTCTGATGAGTTTGGGCGTCCAACTGTTGTAGAGCTTATTTCAGGTGAAATAAAAGCACGGCTTTTTCCGGTAGGCAGGCTTGACTTTGATACAGAAGGACTGCTTCTTATGACAAACGATGGAGATTTTTCCTATAAGGTTACACACCCTAAATTTGAGAAAGAAAAAACATATATAGCCGAGGTTGGAGGCGGCTTAACTATTTCGGGGCTAAATCGACTAAGACGAGGCATAAAACTTGAAGATTTTACAACATCTCCGGCGGCAGTTGAAATACTTGATTCAAAAGCCGGCAGATATGAGATAAAAATAACAATACACGAAGGGAAAAATCGTCAGGTACGCCGTATGTTTGAGGCAATTGGTACAAAAGTTCTTAGTCTTCGCAGAATAGCCATAGGGGAAGTGGAATTGGGGAATTTGCCACACGGCAGATGGCGCCATCTTACTTCTCATGAAATAAATTGTCTTATAAGGTAAAAAATGGTATAATGTTATAAAATGTTACAAAATAATTTCTTTTTACAGAAAATGTAAGAAAATATTCAAAAAATCCCATTTACAAAATATAGTATAATATTCACAAAAACGCTGCAAATATAGCCCGTATATTCAAACAAAATAACAAAATACAACTAAATTATTAAAAAAGTTTGACAAAATAGTTATAATAGTGTATAATAATTTCGTAATATTTTAGAAATATAGATGTATGCAGATTGTAATAATACTTAAAGAAAAATGTAAAAGCGGGGTTATAGAATGGGTAATTGGAAGCATACAGCGGCGGCAGTATTCGCTGTGGCTACCGTAACCACATTATCTGTTGGTCAGATGAGTGGTGCGATATCGGTAATGGCGGACAAGCAGGATAAATCAGAAGTTCCTGTACTTGTCGGTGATGGAAACGGAGAAGTACCTGCATTTTCTGATTATAATGATGACAAGCTTTTTATGCAGGCTATGGCAGAAGATACTTTGGTATTTGAAGAGAAAAAAGGCTACATATCATATAATGAAGGCTCGGTAAACGTAAGAAGCGACGCTTCGCGTGATGCACAGATAGTTGCAAGTCTTAATTTTGCTGATGAAGTTACAGTAACTGATATTAACGGCGAATGGTATGCTGTAACTTTGCAGGATGGGACGACAGGCTATGTAATGTGTGACTTGATAGGCTTTGACTATGAGGCAATCAAGAGTGAACTGCTTGCTACAACAATGTATGAAAAGGGAATAGCTTCTACGTCCGGGAATGCGCTTAATGTAAGAAATAAGCCCGGAGAAAGCGGAACAGTTGTTGTTGATCAGATCGGCGATGCAAGTGTTGTTTATATAATCGAAAAGGGCGATGATGGTTGGTATAAGGTTTATTATGGTCCTGACTATGATATTGGTTATGTAATGTCAAATTATATCGTAATTGACGGTATGGTATCAAGAGATGAAGTTAATAATGCAAGGAAGGACAGGCTTAATTCAGTTGCTAAAAAAGGTACTGTTGTTACCGATTCTGAATATGTAAATGTCCGCAGTGCTCCATCCGAGTCAGCTGATGTTATTTCTACATTAAAGCATGGCGATACTTGTACTATTATAAGCCAGTCAAGTAAATGGACAAAGATACTTACAGATTCTGGTATAGCATATGTTACATCTTCAGCAGTGCTTGATGATGCTGCGTTAGCTGATTATAATGCTAAAAAGGCTGAGGCTGTTGCACGTGCTACAAATATTCAGAAGTCAAACAATACAACTGCTGCTAAGTCATCCAGTTCATCATCTTCTGCTTCTGTAAGCAAGAAGGTTACAACGCCGAGTGCGCCTGTTGCATCGAATGGTTCAACTGGTCAGAGAATAGTTCAGGAAGCTGAAAAGTATTTAGGTACAAAGTATGTATACGGCGGTTCATCTCCGTCAGGATTTGACTGCTCAGGACTTGTTCAATATACCTTAAAGAAGGTTGGAATAAGCGTTAACCGTTCATCACGTGACCAGTACAAGAATGGTGTTGCTGTTTCAAGGTCTGAATTGCAGGCGGGAGATTTAGTATTCTTCTCAAAGGGAGGAAGCATTTCGCATGTAGGTATATATGCTGGAAACGGAAAAGTAATTCATTCACCTAGCCCCGGCAAGACCGTATGTTATACAACTCTTGACCATATGTGCAGTTATAGTACATATGTAGGAGCAAGAAGAGTTTACTAAAATTACAAACGGACAGCGTCTGTTATGACGTTGTCCGTTTTTGGTTTTATTATGAGATTATTCGGAGTCATGTTATAATTGAGAAAATAAAAGTTGCTGCAAAAGAAGCTGGTGAGCTTATTATTAATCGTGGCGAGTTTACTGTTCGTGATAAAGGAAACGAATCAAATTATTTTTTGAGTGTTGATCTTGAGGTAGAATTGCTTTTAAAGAAAAGGCTCGGAGAAATAATGCGGAATACGATATTTTTTGGGGAAGAAACAGATGCAGATCCGCGTGCCTGAATATATGTTTATTGTTGCCCAAATAGACGGAACAACTAATTTTGTACATAATATTGGGATAAGCTCAGTATCAATTGCATTACTGAAAAATGGTATTCCAGAAATAGGGGTAGTGTATTATCTGTATCTTAACAGGATGTTTGAGGCGAAAGCAGGAAATGGCGCATATCTTAACTCTCAAAGAATAAATGTATCTGATAGAACAGATGAAAATTCTATTCTCGGAATAGCAATGATTGTATACAATGTACTGTCTACAATCAGAGAAGCAAAGAAAAAGAAAAGTCACTGCAGAGCTGCAACTCCACAGTGACAGGGGCTTTCAATACACTTAATTTGTGTATTTTAAGTTAACTAAAACATTACACCATCAATGTCAAGACGTGAGAACCCATACGATAATGCTTTGGCGGAAAATTTTCTTTTTCTCAAACCAGAGTGCATTTATCGTACGAAGCTTAAAAACCTATGCAGAGGTTAGCCTACTCATAGACGAGTACATTTATTTCTACAATCACAAAAGATTTCAACTGAAAACAAACTGACTTCGTTTGAAAAACGAAATCAGTTTGTTGCTTAAAATTTAGTATTAACTACAAAAATATTATTTTTGTACTATCTGCAAAAATGGTGCACTTCATAACGTATAGATTATTTTTTATTATGCCTAATTAAACCAATAATATGTTGTCTGATAAAATTGAATCGGCTCAACCCCTTCGGGAAGAGTTTTGCAGTCGGTGTAATCAATACCGTACTCATCAAACCAGATTGCATGACTTGGAAAATCGTTAATATTAAGCATGACCGTATTTCCCGAGTCTTTAATCGATGTAAGGATTCCTTTTATTGTGTCGGTTTTCTGGCTGAAAGTGTTATAAACACATAAGAAACTAATTGCACCATTAGATAGCATAAGAAGCGACATCAAACAGCTAATAATGCTTGTTTTGTCAATTATTGCAAACCTTAACAGCAATAGACAGGGAATATAGTATATGTAAGGGCTGTATCTTGCCCACCAGCTTTCGGGTACGATAAATGCCATTATTATAAAGGCTATTATAGCCGGAAGTGCCGCGCTGTTTTTGTTTTTCCTGAAAAACAGTGTCAATATTGCTAAAATAATACTGAGTACAAGAATGCCGCTGAACAGGACGCCGAAACCGCTTACCCTAACATCCGGTGCGCCGGACGCATAAAGTTCATCAGAAGATACGGTAAAGGGTATTTTTAATACTGCCGCATCCCCTGGATTTGCAGCGCTCTTTGAAAACAGTGATACAAAAAGCTGTTTAGCAGCAGGCATATCATCAAATCCGGCAGGCGCGTTTGTATTCATAATATCATATTTGCCTTCACCCATTACAGGGTATACCGGGTTTTGACCATTTGCAATATGTTTGATGTATGGGTCAGCACCCAAAAAGCATAAACCGACAACTCCGGCACATATAACACATACAACGGGTTTTAACATTGCATTTTTTCCGTTTTTAATAAGCACTGCAAGCCCGTATGCCAATAATACTGCGCTGCAATATACCGGCGCTGTAAATTTTATGGTAAATGATGATGCAAAAGCTGCCGCAAGAATTACATAATCTAATCTATCGGCTTTATTTGCATAGATTTTCATTGCGTAAAAGCCACATACTATAAGTATTGCAGCAACCGGCAGGTCGTTCATAAAAGTAAAGACCTGAGATAAAATTACCGGGTTTGCCGTAAATGCGACTGAAATAAATAACGCCGGAAGATTTTTTAATGAAAATACTTTTTTTGCAGTATCGTATGCCGAGAAAAATACCATCATTACGAAAAGAATATTTACGCCTTTAGCACATTCTATCTGTCCGCATAAGTTATACACCGAAGCATAAACAGACCATACACCTTTTGGGTAATTGTCAAGCCACAGCGCCAGATCCTGCAGAGAGGCATAGCGGTCAAATTCGGAAAGCGGCTGATATAGAGGATTCCAGCCCTTTGCTATTGCATATACCGCTTCTTTGTGAAAATACATCCCGTCATATGACATATCCATAATAGTGCCGGATATAAATGAAAATAAGCCCAGTAAAGCAATAGTGCAGATGCCTGCAATAAACAGTCGTCTGTCCTTCCATAGTCCATAAATCAGAAGAGCTGCTGCGGCAATAATAATTGCATATGCTCCGCCGCCGATATTTGTTATAAAGCCAAAAGAGTTAATTGCTGCGGCAAGCGCAAAAATGAAAATGGGCGCAGCAGAAAATCTGTTTATCATTGCT
>CALXUL010000309.1 GCA_944391635.1 uncultured Clostridia bacterium
TATGCCCAGCTTCCGTTATTTGCAATTGTCGAGTCTCCAATAGCAAACCAATATGGTTTTGCTGCCGGCTGCTTAGCATCCTGCGACTCTATCATAACGCTCGATACAACTGCGTCGGTAAAATTAAGGTCCAAAACTCCGTCCACTACCGGGATTTCATAAGTAACAGCAGCTTTTTCTTCCTGAGATACTATAACTCCGGTAAGGTCGGCATTAACCTTTTCCCACGCAAGACTTCCGGAATAATTGACCGTTACATTATAAATTTTCCCCGGAGTAACATTTGCTTTAAACACGAATGACCCTGACAGATAATCCGAATCAGCATCGGTCACACTTGCCGTACCGCCTGATGATGCTGTACCCTCAATGCCATAGCCCAAATCCGCATCATATATGTCATTTTCCGATACTATTGTATATCCTTCAGCCGCCGCTTCTTCATCCGTCATACCAAAATCAAATGCCAAACCGTGAACAACGACCTTTACTGATTTTGAAATCATATCTCCGTCGGTATTCTGAGCCGATGCCCTTACCCATAAGGTTTGAGGCTTCGCATCAGAAGACACCGTCATAACTCCATCCTCAAAGGTTATACCTTCAATATCGGTAAGAATATTTGAATTATTTTTATCATAAATTTCGTACGTTATATCTCTGCCTTCAATCACACTGCCCTGTCCGTCACGTACCTCGGCTGCATATTTATAAACAGCATCGCTTTGTCCTTCAGGAATGCTTATACTTGCCGGAGCAGAAGTAAATACTACATTTTCCTGCGTGCTTGTAAGCTTGATAACTACACTTTTCTGTACACCATTTATGACAACGTCAATCGGCAAATCCCCCGCCGGAGCAGCGCTTCCAACAGTAAGCGTTGCTAAATGGCTGTCATTTTCATCAGGTGTTATTGTTACGTCTGTAATACTCTCGTCCCCAATGCTCCATACCGCTTTTCCGGTAGCCTCATAACCATCTGTAGTAAGTGCACTGACCGATAAAGACGTGCTGACAGCAGCCTCCCCTTGCTGCGGTATAGCAATCGTCATATCAGCGGCTGTTGCGTTCATTGAAGCAGTGTTTATTGCCGCACGCTTCATTACAACATTATTAAAATCGAGTGAACCTGCAACTCTGTCAGGAGTTCTGAAACAGTAATACATCGGTGTCAACGATAAAGCGTCAACGAATCCAACTTTCTCCGATTCTCCTATCTTTTCACCGTCAAGATTATATACCATCGCATAACATACCCCTGAAGATGCGTCTACCGATATAACAATCCTATACCATGTATCAGCCGATGCGCTGCTAAGCAGCGGCTCGTCATTTATTGTAAGCGCGCTGCCGGTAAAGTTAATCGCCATACTGGTTGATGCGTCTTTCCATGTAACCGGGTTATCGGTCTTAAACAATATACTTGAGCCAGAAGTATGGAATCTTACCATTTGGTCAATGATTACCTGCTGACTTTGCGCCTGAGTCTGAAATACTGCAAAGCAGGAGCTTTGCAGGGTATCTGTGCTTAGTGTCAGGAACTTTCCGCCATCATCCTCGGAAAGAACTAATTTACGCCCCGGGCTTCCGCCTGCAACCCACCAGTCGCCAAGCACATTATCCGACCCTGCTTTATTATCTCCAGATATATTAGCCTCATAGCCTACCAGCCCGTCCGCATAAAGGTTATAGTCTGAAACATACCCTGCTTTCGGAATCTGTATTGCAGAATCCTGTGCGGTTGAACCAAGTATTATAAACGGGTTCTCAGCTGTGAGCGTAACCTTGTTATAAGTAACGGTCGCGCGGATAATTCCGTAATAATTTGCCTGGGTATTTTTAAGTCCAAAATTTACTTCGGTACTGTCTTTTGTTGCGCCGGTAACGTAGCCATCTGAATCACAGAGCGCATATTCGCCGTCTATCCCGGTCGGCAAATCCCCCGTCGGCTCACCGTTTAATATGTCATAACCTATAAATTCCCAATTAACCGAGAAGTCTTCAACTCGAGAATCCAACGCGTCAGTGATATCATTTCCGCGTTCTCCCGTCATTTTAAGCTTAATTATATTATCAGCATATATATCGGTCGAATCGGACATATCCGCAAAATCACCGTTCGGCATAACAAGCTCTACCGCCTCAAGATTTTCGATATAATCCGGATCCTCTTCATAAACAGCTGTATAAACTGTATCTGCCGTTATTGCCATAGCTGCAATCTCTTCAGAAGTATAAAGTGTGCTTTCGCCATCTTTCTGCCAGCCACTGAAGATATATCCAAGTTTTGCTGTATCCGGTATTTCTGCCGGGAATCCGTCTTTTGCAACCGATTCGCTCGTTAAAGTTCCGTCAACATTATAGCTTACCGTATAATATGTAACGACATCGCCCATTTCCTCGTCGGTAAGTCCGGTTACAATAATATCATCATATGCAATCGCACCGTTTGAGCGCCCGTTTAGTCCATAGATTTTGCTTATATTAGACGCTGTTGTTGTATACTGGCTCTCATAAACAACCTCGTTGCCATTTGTTATATCAGTCACTTTCAGGTCAACCGCCGCGGGCTGGGTTCTAAAATCTATCCTCGCGTCTACCTGAAGCCAACCACTTGCCTCGTAATTTGAAAGACCAAGCTCTGCAGTTTTTGATATCTTAAGCGTTACCGCATCGCCGTTAAAGGTAGGTCCTGACATATATGAACTTGATGTTGCAAAACTGAAAATAGACGTTCCTCTACTATCACGAAGAGCTATTTCACTTCCATTTCCTTCTTTATTTCCTCCAACAAGCCGAAGCTTCATTGAAAAGTCAACCCCAACGCCGGCTCCGACCCCTCCGGCATTAAGAGTCAGCGTGCTTGCCCTTCCTCCGCCGGCATTATCTGTATAGTAATTATAGAATGTCGTACTGTTTCCCGCTGTGTTAGTAAGCAGTCTCATTGTAGTATTAACCGGTATATCGTAGCTTAAATCCGATAAATCCACATTCTCAAAATCCTGAGAATACAAAACCTCAGACGCCAATACCGGCGATACCGCAAAAAGCTGCATAAGCATTACAATTGCCACAAACGCAGAAACAGCTTTTCCGAAAATAGCTTTTTTCATTTTATACCTCCTATTATTACAATTTCTTATCTTTTCCATTACATAACATTATAATATATTTTTTGTGATTTGTATATAGTTTTTGTACAAAATTGCTCCTATTTTTTGTGAAAATTTTTGCAATATTCTTTTTTAATATGGCAATTTTAACACTTTTTATGTTTATTTTGCATATTCTTTTGTTAATAATGCAGTTTGTGCAATTACTTCATTATTATATTTATTTAGATATGATTTTCCAAAATATATTAATCAAATAAGTTTTGAATACAAACAAAAAAAGCCCGGTTTCTAACCGGACTTTTTTCTCAACATTTTATTTGCCAAGGCTTCTTTTATCAAATAAATCATTAATCCATAAAATAGCAAGCTTAACCCAATCCTGCACGCGCGGAACAATCATATCATTATTAGGCGCAGTATCGGAGTTCGCCAGCGACAATCCATGCTGACCTTTCGGGAATATGTGCATTTCACAAGATACCCCTGCTTTTTTAAGCGCAAGTGCAAAAAGCAGGCTGTTTTCTACCGGAACTGCCGCATCCTCAAATGTATGCCACAAAAAGCACGGCGGAGTCTTTTCACTTACCCTGTTCTCAAGTGACATTTCCTCACGCAGTTTTTTGTCGTCCCTGCAAAGCGCATCAAATGAACCTTCGTGAGCTACCCCTTTAACCGAAGAAATTACCGGATAACAAAGTATCGCTGCATTTGGCTTATTTGACCCATCAGGCGTTTTAAAAGGTTCTTCATCCCATAAAACTGCCGCTGATGCTGCCAAATGCCCGCCTGCCGAAAATCCGCATACTGCAATTTCATTTGGGTCTATTCCCCAATCCTTTGCATTCTCACGGATAAGCTTTATCGCGGAAAATACATCATTCTGAGGTTCAGGATAACAATTTGCCGGAGCAATAGAATAATCGAGCACAAACGCCGGAATACCATCAGCCATAAACTGCAGCGCAATAGGTTCTGCCTCGCGCTCGGAACAAAATTCATACCCACCGCCCGGGCATACCAAAACCGCCGGTCTTAACCGTTTTTCCTGTGTATATGTACTGTTATCATCAATCAAATATGCTTTAAGAGTCGGCATAAAACCATTTACCGGTGTCTGTCTTAAATTAAATTCCTTATACTGCATTCTATTTTTCATCCTTTCCTTATAAGCGCATAATTATCATTATTATACATCCCCAAAAGAGCATTTTCAAGAAAATAATTAAACAAAAAAAAGCGTGCACTTTCTGTTATTATTACCGAAAGCACACGCACGTATTAACCTTAAAGCAATACCGGCTGTATCTGCTGTCCGTCAAGGCAAGCCTTTGCGGCAGGAATTATACTCGGCATATCCGCTACCAGCGACGACGGTTTTTTTATACAGTCATCCTGTCTAAATGGTACAAAATATATATTCTTGTAGTTCATAAGACTACCAATATTTTTAGCGGCATTAGCAAGCCCGTCATTTGTAGACACTGCAATCAG
>CALXUL010000310.1 GCA_944391635.1 uncultured Clostridia bacterium
GTTTGATAATGTTTAGCCTGTCGTAAAGCTCGTCAATACTGCGTCCCTGGGGCAGTGTCTCTGGTGCATCTTGATGCTCCTGCAGCTTATTTACAAGTGACCTTGCGACAGCCTTTCTTGAAAACAGCATAGATGTGTTATTGGTTTTCTTTGGAGGGAATGGAGAGTTATTCTCCTCTTGTTCCTCGTCCGGTGAATTCTGTTCGGTTTCATCCGGCTCATCTTCTTCAGGCTCTTCTTTTTTGACATTCCGAAAAAGGATATCATCGGCAAAACCAAGCTCTACCGCCTTATTTGCGTCCATCCATGTTTCCGCATCCATCAGCTTTGACAAACGTGCCCTTGAAAGTCCTGTTTTTAGTCTGTATGCGTTGATAATGGAATCCTTCACGCCGGAGAGCATATCGATTGCTTTTTGCATCTCCTCGCTGTCACCGAAAGCCATTGTTGCGGGGTTATGTATCATGAGCATAGAAACCGGTGACATCAGCACCTCATCTCCGTAGAGTAGGGAAAAACCGCCTTGCTATTTTTCAATAGTAGGTTTGTTTAACCCTCTCCCCAAACCGTGCATACACCTCTCGATGTACACGGCTTTCCATTGTTACTCTGATTTAGAAACTTTCTTTCCGTGAATTATTTTGTGGCATTCGTGGCATACAACCAAAGTTTTCCTCTTTTTACCTATCATCGCTTGTTCCCAAAGTTCTTTACCTTTCAGGTCTTTTAATTTGTGAACATGATGTATTTCGTATGAACTCGCCATTGTAGTTCCACACAACTCACAGCAATTTGCTTTTAATCTCTCTTCAACGACTGTTCTTGAATTTTGGTGTATTATTGCAGTATTATCAATTTCGTCACTAAAAGATTTATTTCTTTTAATATCTTTAAGATTAGCAAAATAGCACCTTTTCTTGCCTTGTTTTGTTTCATACGGTATTCCCCAGTCACCATTTCCATCCTTGAATTTAGTTATGATTTTAGGAACAGTGCTTTTGTGCCGATGCGCCAGAGTTTTTAAACAACTATATTCCATAAGGTAGCAAAAATAATTTAGTGTACTGAAATTACTTGCCATAGAATAATAATTGCAAATACCTCTGACTTCAGCATTATATGCTGTAATAATTTCAAGGTCTGTGCAACGTAAAAGCGATTTTCTAACATTAGGGTAAATATTTCCGCTTTTATCCTGCTTAATGATGTCTTTTGAAAATAAAAACTTCATAATCTTATCTTCAAGCGGAATATTCAATTCAACAATTTGACTTAAAGTACGTTGCTTATGGTTACCCGATTTACTGATTGAATTATCTCGTCTTACTCGTATGTCATAACCTAAAAATCTTGCTTTTTCATTACTATGTGTTATCAAAGTTTTCTCTTGCGATAGTTCCATTTTTAACTCATTGGAAATAAAATCAGACAATTGTTGTTTGATTTTCCTACAATCCTCAGCACTCCCTTTAACTCCTATCAGAAAGTCATCGGCGTAACGAACATATTTTATTCTTTTGTCCGTTTGGGATTTACAAGGAATTTGTCTCAGTTGCTTTTGAAATTCTTTCTTTTGGGATATAAGCATTTCACGCTCAATTCCCGTTGCTTTGTTAATTTTAGGATTTAACCGATTAACCCTACTTCTCATACAGTTGTATTCTGTCGTGCAAAGTTTGTCTCTTGGTTTTTCAAACTCAATTGCGATTTTTTCGATAAACTTGTCGAGTTCATGCAAGTAGATATTTGCGAAAATAGGTGAAATAATGCCACCTTGAGGCGTTCCACTGTATGTTTTGTGGTATTGCCAGTTTTCCACATATCCAGCTTTTACAAATTTCCAAATTAAGTTAATTAGTCGCTTGTCTTTGATTTTTGCATTGATTATATTAACCAATTTTTCATGGTTAATATTGTCGAAACAGCCTTTAATATCGCCCTCAACAAACCAACGTACTCCGTTAAAGCCTTTGGTTATAGATTTTAATGCAGTATGACAACTCCTGTTTGGTCTAAACCCATGTGAACAGTCAAGAAAAATAGGTTCATAAACTGCTTCCAAAATCATACGTAAAGCTTCTTGAACGAGCTTGTCTGTAAATGTTGGTATTCCCAATGGTCGCATTTTGCCATTGGCTTTCCTTAAATAGGTTCGCCTTGCAGGTTCGGGCGTATAGGTTTCATTTTGTAGTGATTTTATAATATTATTTATCTTTTTCTCACTAAAACCATCCGCCGTGTCATTGTTGACACCTTTGGTTGAGGCTCCATTATTAGCATAAAGATTTTTGTAGGCTAAATAATACAAGTCAGGTCGCAGCAAATAGCGATATAACCGTGTAAAAATTTCGTCTTTGTTTTTGAGAGAGTTTCTACTCATATTTTCTAAAATTTCTATTGTTGGTTTCATTTGAGGTATTCCTCCCTAATCAATTTTTAATTTTAGTTCGCAACAACTGCGTTCCTTTGCCCTTATGACGGTGTTACCGTCCTTGACTACTACGAACGCTCCGAACCCTTGCAGAATATTCAAACTCTAAAAGTTATAGCCTTTTTCTGGCGTTTCTGTTTAGGGTTTCCCCAGTTAGCATAATGAATTGGTATGCAGATTGTCGGATAGGCTTTCGTTTCTTTTCCACAAGTTCTCTTGCAGGTTACATAGATTTTAATGATAACCAAATAAATATGGCTGGACTTTATTTGTATCTATGTCAAGGGTGTCAGGCATTTTCCCTTGTCGTATCGCAACCGAAACTCGAAACTCACCTTACCAAATACAGGATTATCCTCATATCTGCTTGGCGTTGCGGTTCAGTCGTGCCGTATTGCCTTAGGCAACTTACCGCTTTCCTGCTGTGCTATGTTCCCGTATCGACTTTCATCTTGCGGTTAAGCAGGTCGCCTCACGAGTTATCTTTCGTGGTAAAACCATCAATTTTACTGTTCATTATGCCCTATCTGGGCGCACCGCCATAGTGATAACCGATGCCGCAGACGCAGCAAGGCTGTCTACTTTCACGGTAATTTTGCCGTTATGCTCTTTAAGTGCGTTATATATCTCGCTCGCGGCGAAACAATCGCCACCCGGAGAATTTACAAATACTGTTAAATCGCCGTCTACACTGTCAAGCTCGGATTTAAAGAGTTTCGGTGTCACCTCATCACCCCACCACGATTCTTCAGCAATCGGGCCGTTTAAGATAAGGATGTTTTCTGTTATATCCCCATTGTCTGCCGTATTTGTTACCTTTTTAAAGTTCCAAAATTTATTCATTTTCTGTTTTTCCTCCTGTCTGCGTCCATATGCC
>CALXUL010000311.1 GCA_944391635.1 uncultured Clostridia bacterium
ATACCGTCATCAGGGGAATAAACATAGTCAGTTCGGGGACCGTCAGGCACTATAACATTTTTTTCGGGTTTTTCGTATGCAAGTTCTTCTGTTTTATATTCATGTTCAGTTTCTTCGATAGGGGCATTGATAACCTCATCAGCCATAGGAATTGAATCAACAGGGGTAAACTTGCTTGTACGCTCGTCATATTCGTCCTCAGAGAGTATCCCTGCTGCAATACAAGCATCTTTTTCGGAATACTCCATAACCTCAATTAAATATTCACGATATGCCCTGCGTTTTCCGTTGTCAATGTCTGCATCTGTCCATTCGCTGTCTACGGTGTAGTCCATAGGGAAAACTGCTCCGTTAACCTTTAACTCGCCGTAGGTATATACAGAAGCTTCTTTACCCTCGCCAAAGGTAACATCTGTAAAGCTGACATCACCATTTAAGAAGTCCTCTAAATTCATATTAAGCAAATCCCATTTACCTTGTGTCCGTGCATAGACAAACGGAATATCCATAACATAATAAAGGGGGAGGTTTTCCTCGTCCGGACGGGTAATGTCCCGAACTAAGACCTCCTGTTTATTTTCATCAAAATTAAGTACGGCATATCTACGGTCATAAAGGTTAAATTCATCACCTGACTCTAATTTTAAGCCTTCTTCATAATAGCTGTCATATTCGTCCTCTGCAATAAGTTCAGCCTCGATCATAGCTTCCTTGTGCGTATATCCGTGTCTTTCCATAAGATAATCACGGTATGCTGTTTTTCTGCCTTTTAAAAGAAGTTCATCACTCCAATCCTCTCTTGCTTCAAAACTGAGTAAATATCGGTCAGAGTTTATAGCTGCATATATGATATTAAAAGTCCGCCCACCAAAGTCTTTTGGGAAAATCTCAAGCTCGGCATTGAGAAAATCGTTAAGGCTGTATGTTCTGTTCCAGTCGGTATCAGCCAGAGCCTCCCGCACATCATCAATCGGTGCTTCGATAAAGTCTGATTTACTTGTAAACAGTTGTGGATGCCGTATGCCATCATAAGTAATGTCAAGCATATGCACATGATCTTCATCAATGCGGGTAATTTTATATTTACGATTATTGTATTCAAGCTGTTTGTTGACCTCTAATATTTCAGTTTCTTCTGTCTCAATATCTTCAACAGCTTCATTTTCAACATCAATTATATTTTCACCGCTTCGTATCAGTTCTGCATTTTTTAAATCTTCCCAAGGCTCAACCGCTACTATAATGTATGTATGGCCATTAACATGATAATCAAGATTGCCTATATCGGTTGTCTGTTCGTCAGGCGTACTATCAAGAACCTCATATATTGTGCCCTTGTAGCTTATAATATCGCCGTATTTAAAGGGAATGCCGGGAGCTTCTTCATCAGCATTTTCAGGGATAGGATATTCGCCGTTATCAATACATTTCTGCGTTTCTTTTGCAATAGCAGTCCATTTTATATGTTCTTTATAGTCTTTATCGTCAAGTTCAAAGCTTATGTCTACACCTTTGCCGTCTGCACTCCACGAAATATAGCTGACTCCCTCAATTTTAAGACCACTGCCGCAAATACCATATTCATTTTTCAGAAAATTTACCCTCTCTGTGGTTTTGTTCTCCTTTGAAAAAAAGTCATATATACGGTCTGTGCCGCCTTGTGTTACACCACCGCTTAGTGCAATTTCGTGTATGGCTTTCTCCAATATTTCATTTATTCTGTCAGCTTCTTGTTCCGTTTCAGGCTCATCAAACATACTTAATTGTACATTAGCCTGTGCCATAATGTTTGCCGATACGCTTCTTTTTACATCTTTTGATGGCGGTGGGGGTGTAGCCAGAATATGTGCTTTTTCCTGAATGGCTTTCTCTCTGTTTTCACGGGCAAGCTGATTTAATGTAGTTGCACACTCGCTTAAAAAATCTTGTGCAATAATCGTTGCACAATTACCCATACGATACAACAAGGATTTATTGTTGTATTCGGTTATACGTTCCATATGCGGTGTCAAATCCCGTGTATCAAATCCACACCTTTTGTACATCAAATACATAGCACTCTGCCATATCATAATGTCAACCTGACTTTTTAATTCCTCGCCGGACTCACATTCTGCAAGCGGAGAGCCTATCGTATTTCTCTTAATACCCTCATAAAATCCGGGGCGAATTTCATTTATTCTGCGCAAAGCCTCAAAGCTGATATATTGTTCCATAGTATCAGCATCATAATTATGTGTTTCCTTGAGTCTTGCCAAAAGGGGTGCAGCATTTCCCTCAGTCAATCGCCAAAGGTTAGGAATGGTTTTATCTGCTCCGCTTGTTTGGGAAACATCAAACAAGGTGCGAAGCTCCGGCTTTGCTGACATTACATCAAAAACAGCTGTTGCCGTTGCATCTTTATTAACCTATCTGCCGACTTTGCCCTGCCAAGTAGTTTTTTCCGCAACCATAGTTGCATCAGGATTTTGTGCATATATAAGCAGGGCATTATCAAATTTATATTTGTATATCCGGGATGCGAAATCGAGATAATTGCACCAAACCTCGCCGCTTTGTGTTACATCGTGGCTTATTTCATCATACAATTCCCATATCTTTTTTGTTTCTGTTTTCTTATCCATGACTGCGACCTCCTTTCAAAAAAAAAAAAAAAAGGATAGGAAATGCCGGCACATTATACTGACATTTCCTATCCTCGTATCAAAT
>CALXUL010000312.1 GCA_944391635.1 uncultured Clostridia bacterium
AAAAAAATTATTAATATATTATTTATAATATTTCTCCTGCGCCGCATAAAAAATAAGGTATAAATAATTCTGCGGCGCAGGTTTTTTAGCTACTTTTCAATGACAAGATGACGCACAATGCCGTTAACCATATACGGCGCAAGTTCGCCTGTTATAAGCGGTGAAATATATTGACTGACTTGAATATTATCAATTGTTCCGTCATCATTGATCCAGTCATTGGGCACAGTTTTTTCGGCATTAGCAATTAGATTTATATTTTCAGTCGAAATAGTGATATGGTACGGCGAATTGGATATACGTGAAAAAATAACCATAACGCCTGTTTTGCCTTCTGCTGCAAAATCAACTGCCTTCATTCCTGCACAGAAGGATTCATTAATATCGGTTAGCGATGCTATATGTGAAGCACAGCGCTGAAGTGTGGAAAGCACAATGCCACGGCTTTTTACACCAAGCTCTGATGTTATTTTATCTGACAATGCAAGTGCCGTACCGCAGAGCATTGTATGACCGAAACAATCGGCTTGTCCTGCGCCGGACAGACCATCACATACGTATTTATTATCAGCAGTCTTTATTCCTTCGGATACAGCAATTACAATGTTATGACGGCTTGATATAAGTTCATTAGCACGTGCTAAAAATTTATCGGTATCAAACACTTTTTCAGGCAAATATATCATATCGGTACCCGAACAGTCATCATCTTCGGCAAGAGCTGCAGCAGCAGTGAGCCAGCCTGCATTTCGCCCCATAATTTCTACTACTGTTGCAGATTTTATGTCATAGACTTTTGAGTCACGTATTATCTCTTTCATTGTTGAAGAAATATACTTTGCCGCACTGCCGTATCCGGGAGTATGGTCAGTCATTACAAGATCATTGTCAATCGTCTTTGGTACGCCTATAAATCTAATATCACTTTGAATTAATTCGGCATAATTGGATAATTTTTTAATTGTATCCATAGAATCATTGCCGCCTATATATAGCACGTACTTTATATTCAGTTCATTTAATTTATTAAATATTATTTTATAGTCGCTATCATCGGTATTGAAATCCTTTAGCCGATATCTGCAAGACCCAAGAAAGGATGACGGTGTTCTCTTTAAAAGCTCTATATCAAAGTCGTTTTTTATATATGATGACAGGTCTATATATTTACTGTCAATAAATCCTTTTATGCCATAACGCATACCATATACAATATTAATATCCTTACGCTCTGAGGCAGCTTTATACACGCCTGCAAGAGTTGCATTAATTGCGGCGGTGGGACCTCCTGACTGACCTACTAAAATATTTGCACGCATATATTATCACTTTCCTTTTTTTAATAATATTATACATATAGTATGCTATTGTGTCAATCTGTTAGGAAAAAATAAAGAAATTGACAAAAAAATCCCACACCTGTTAAACAAGTGCGGGATTAGTTTTTCTATTATACTTTATAAAGAAGTTCTGTATAGGTTGGGAAAGGCCAGTAATCTTTTGCAACAATTGTCTCCATCGCATCTGCCGCGCTGCGTACAGTGTCCATTGCTGACAGCACAGAGTCCTTATAATAAGTTGCTATTACCAGATCATCATTTTCCGGTATCTTGGACATAACGTCATCCATAGCATTTATGGCTGAAATTAAAGTTTCACAGCCATTGGAAAGCTTTTTAGCAAGTTCTTTTTGCTGAGGAGCATTTATACCGATACTATCTTTCATTGCAACTGATGAAATTATACTATCAGAATAAGCTAAGCAAGCAGGAAGGATTTCCTGTTTTGCCATCTCCAAAGTAGTAAGTGCCTCAATATTGATCGCTTTGATATAGTCTTCAAGCAAGATTTCATAACGCGATTCAACTTCGATTTTGGAAAATACACCGTGACGTGTAAATAGATTTATTACCTTATCGCACACGAATACGGGCAGTGCGTCTACGGTTGTTTTTAAAACCGGCAAGCCTCTTCTTTTTGCTTCTTCAACCCATTCATCAGAATAGCCGTTGCCATTAAAGATGATACGGCTGTGGTTGATGATGGTGTCCCGGATTAACTCATCTACTTTTGCCATAGGATCAGATGCTTTTTCAAGCTCATCTGCAAAATCTGCCAAAGCGTCGGCTACAATTGTATTAATTACAATATTTATTCCTGCAATAGACTGGGAGGAACCCGGCATGCGGAACTCGAATTTATTTCCAGTAAAAGCAAAAGGTGAGGTTCTGTTTCGGTCAGTGGTATCGCGGACGATAGAGGGTAAAGACAGAACACCGGTTTCAATTACGCCGGAAATACTTTCATATGAATCAGATCCTTTCTTGATAGAATCAAGAACAGAAGTCAAGTCATCACCCAGGAACATTGACACGATTGCCGGCGGTGCTTCGTTAGCACCAAGACGGTGATCATTACCAGCAGTTGCAACAGCAACACGAAGCAAATCGCCATAAACATCCACAGCTTTAATTACTGCCGATAAAAACAGAAGAAAACGACGGTTATGAAGCGGGTCTTTGCCGGGCTTTAAAAGGTTATCGCCGGTATTTGTTCCAAGCGACCAGTTGTTATGCTTGCCTGAGCCGTTAATACCCTCATAGGGCTTTTCATGGAGCAGGCATACGAGACCATGACGACCTGCAACACGCTTCATCATTTCCATAGTAAGCTGGTTATGGTCAGTTGCAATATTAGTAACACTGTATATTGGAGCAAGCTCATGCTGAGCGGGTGCAACTTCATTATGCTTTGTTTTAGCAAGTACACCTAATTTCCACAGTTCTTCGTCCAACTCTTTCATATAAGCTGAAACACGTTCCTTGATTACGCCAAAATAATGGTCATCAAGTTCCTGACCTTTTGCCGGCTTGTTGCCAAACAGAGTTCTTCCAGTCAGCATGAGGTCTTTTCTTTGTTCGTAAAGATCTTTGTCAACAAGGAAGTATTCCTGTTCAGGACCAACGTATGATTCTACTCTTGTTGCGTTGGACCCGAAAAATTTTAGTACGCGCAGCGCTTCTTTTGACAGAACATCAACTGAACGCATAAGCGGCGTTTTCTTGTCAAGAACTTCTCCGCTATAAGAACAAAATGCGGTAGGGATACAAAGAGTATCATCTTTAATAAACGCAAAAGATGTGGGGTCCCAAGCAGTGTAGCCGCGTGCTTCAAAGGTTGCGCGGATTCCGCCTGAAGGGAAACTTGACGCATCAGGTTCGCCCTTTACCAGCTCTTTGCCTGAAAATTCCATAATAATTTTCCCGTCATCTGCAGGGGTAATAAAGGAATCGTGTTTTTCTGCCGTAACGCCGGTCATGGGCTGAAACCAATGAGTATAATGAGTAGCGCCTTTTTCAATAGCCCAATCCTTCATAGCATTTGCAACGACTTCGGCAACTCCGGCGTCCAAAGGTGTACCGTCCTTGATTGTTTTTTCAAGCGATTTTACCGTTGCTTTGGGCAGCCGCTCTTTCATTGTTGCCAGATTAAACACGTTTTCGCCAAAGATTTCTTTAACTGACATTTTAAGCTCCATTCCGCCGCTGACAGCCTGCGGCAAGTTTTTTTCTTTCATACACAGTATATACTGATTTTGCCGCCTGCTATCACTAATTAAGACGGCATACATACGTAAAACTAATAAAAGGCGCTTAGACTAACTGTTCACGCTATGAGCAGCTAATATAAAACGCCTTTGTTTTATCTCGTATGTTCAATTACAATAACATTATAGCTCCAAAAATATTTATTGTCAAGATAATTTTTAAGAATTAAATTATTATAGTGCAAAGGGTAGCAAATATAATGCCGGCGTTTTTTTCTTGTTGTGCAAAATGACTACTCTTTATTTTTCTGAGCAGAAAGTAACTTTTTTGCCCTCTAAAATCATATTTGTAGTACGAACAGCACACATTTTACCGCACATAGAACAGGTATGACGTTCTGAAGGCGGAGTTGAATCATAATAACGCTTTGCTTTGTCTGGGTCGATGGCAAGCTCAAACATTTTGCCCCAGTCAAGGTTATGCCGTGCAAGACTCATTTCATTATCAGCATCTCTTGCGCCCGGAATGCCGCGGGATATATCTGCTGCATGCGCCGCTATTTTAGCCGCAATAATACCCTCTTTAACGTCATCGGTATCAGGCAGCCTCAGGTGTTCGGCGGGCGTTACATAACAAAGAAAATTTGCACCGTTTGCGGCTGCAATCGCGCCGCCTATTGCTGAAGTGATATGGTCATACCCGGGGGCAATGTCGGTAACAATAGGTCCTAAAACATAAAATGGCGCATTGTGGCACAAACGTTTTTGCAGACGCATATTTGCCGCGATTTCGTTCATTGCCATATGCCCGGGACCCTAAACCATAACTTGTACATTATGCTCCCATGCACGTTTTGTAAGCGCGCCAAGCTCAATCAGTTCACTGATTTGACCCGCATCTGTCGAATCGTCAATACAGCCCGGCCGGAGCGCGTCGCCCAGACTTATTGTTACATCATACTCATATAGTATATCTAAAACCTCATCATAATATTCGTAAAACGGGTTTTCATTCCCTGTCATTTCCATCCACGCAAAAAGCAGCGAGCCGCCGCGAGATACTATATTCATTCTGCGTTTGTCGCGTTTTAAACATTCTACCGCACGCTTGTTTATCCCGGCATGTATTGTCATAAAATCCACGCCCTCCTCAGCGTGCGCACGAACCACCTTTAAAAAATCTTTTGCCGTAATCTCAAGCAAATCCTTTTCAAGATAGCCTATTGCATCATACATTGGCACTGTGCCTATCATTGCCGGAGAGTAATCTATAAGCTCTTTTCTAAAAGTATTTGTTTTGCCGTAATTTGAAAGGTCCATTATTGCTTCCGCACCAAAGGATATTGCAAGCTTTACTTTATTCATTTCACGCTCATAGTCTACACTGTCCCCGGATATGCCGAGGTTTACATTGATTTTTGTTTTAAGGGTATCACCTATACCCTCAGGACTAAGCGAATGATGATTGATATTTGCGGGTATTGCCACCGTACCGCTCGCAACAAGGTCACGTATGTATTCCGGGCTGCGGTTTTCCTTTTCGGCAACAATTTTCATGGCATCGGTGATAATCCCGTTTTTCGCTGCCTCCATTTGTGTATGATAAGTCATAAAATACATTCCTTTCTAAAATTTATAATAAAAAACCGCTCCCGAAATCCGGAAGCGGCAGCAAAATGCTGTATCTTTATAAGATTTGCTCCCTACGATAGTATTTCTTCTATATCAGGTTCTAAGGGTCGGGCGTTACACGCCCCTCTCAACCTTGCGGTTCCCCCGAAATCTGTCTAATATTATACACCCTGTGTAAAAATTTGTCAAATACTTACTTTAAAAATTCATGGGATGTTTTAAAAACCATGTAATCTCCGCTAAGCTCGCGGTAGTAGCGTTTTAGCCTTGAGGAAAAATCATAATCATCCTTTCGAGGCTCGGTATCAAGATATGACGCGAAATAGCGTGAAAATTTATCTGCGCCGAAACAGTTTAGATGTGCGCCGTCAAAAAAGTCACGGCTCATATCAAGACCTATTTGGGTATAGAGGTCATTAAAATTTATATATTCTATACCGTTTTCTTCGGCAATCTTTCCAACGCTGTTATAATACCCTCGCTCTTCGGCAGTTTCATTTGACGGCGTCTTTACAATAATTAGACGCACAGAGTTTTCGCGGCACAAATTTATTATGTTAATAAGCCACTCCTCATTTTTTTCAGACAACGGTATAGTCCCGTCAAAGCCAGCGGATGACGGCGCAAGTACATTGGGATTGGTTGAAGTCAGCATACAGTAACCGTTCAGCCAGTCTTTTAGCTTTTCGGGACGGAAACCGAAATCATCAGAGTCAAGTTCGCTCCAGCGTGAATGATATTTTGTAAAACGCACCAAAAGGTCAAAACGCTTCTCTTGAGGCGCACTCACATTTACCAGCTTCAGCTTGTTTATACCCAGAGGAAAATCATCACAGAAAGTATAGTTTGTCGCGTCGTCGGTATAATCATCATTCTTTGAAGCCATATAGCAGTCTAAAACAATAATTGCAGGATGCTGGCGGTTTATAGCCTCTTTAATGTAATAATAGGTTGCCCAGAAGGGCTGTTTTTGTGTTGCGGTAACATAGGAATTAAGACCTGTCTGCTCATATATCACTAAAGGGTTAAAGCTGCAGTAGCTATGCGATGAACCGCAGAAAACCACGTCATATTCATCTTTGGCGGAATTAAAGAATCCGTTTGTTTTGGTTGTGATATTCCACCAGCCGAAAAGCTCCTTTCTGACAAGAAGCCGGTCAAGAAAACAAAATATGACGGCGGCGATTATAAGGAACGCCGCAAACCGGATAAATTTTTTCATATATGCCTCCGTCAGAACTGAAAATATATAAACTGTGAAGCTGTGTAGCCTGCACCGTATATTCCAAAAACAAGTGTGGCGAAAAGAAGTGCAAGTATAAGCGCAAAACGCATTATAATGTTCATGTTTAGAATAACACTGTTTGCACCGATGTTTCGGTATTTAAGTATGTCTGCAAAAATCAAAACCGCGATTGCTGCAAAAAGAAGCCCTAAATCCGCAGCAGATAATCCCATTTCTACAAGCCCGCCGCCAAATAACAGGTAGGGTCTAAAATCAAGGAATATTTTTCTTAGGATGAAGCCTGCGTCCCAAATATTTTCCGCTCGGAAAAATATCCACGATAAACATACTACTATAAAGGTAAGAGTAATCTGAAATACCGGATAGTATGGCTTTGAGCGGTTTACATTAAATAGCCTGCTGATTTTGGAACGCAGATTTTTTGACGAATCTTCCAATATACGATAGACGCCATGCAAAAAGCCCCAGATTACATAATTCCAGCTTGCACCATGCCAAAGCCCGCTTGCAAGAAATACTAAGAGGGTGTTAAAGTATTTGCGCAGCTTGCCGCGCCGGTTTCCGCCAAGCGGTATATATAGGTAATCGCGGAACCACCCCGACAGGGAAATATGCCATCTTGACCAGAACTCCCCAATGGATTTAGAAAGGTATGGCGCGTGAAAATTCTCCATAAGCTCAAAGCCCATAACCCGCGCCGCACCGCGCGCAATTGCGGTATAACTTGCAAAGTCACAGTATATCTGAAATGCGAAAAGTATGGTTGCCGCTGCAAAATGAAAGCCAAAATATGAGCCTACATTTGAATAAACATTATCAACCAAAAGCGCAGCTCGGTCTGCTATAACAAGTTTCTGGAAAAAACCCCAGAGCATCAGAAGAAGACCGCTTGCCGCGCGGTCATAGTCGAAACGGTGTTTTTCATAGAGCTGATGTATAAGATTTTTTGACCTTTCGATAGGTCCCGCAACAAGCTGAGGGAAGAAAGATACAAACAGCGCATACCGCAGGAGATTTTTTTCATGTTTTACATCGCCGCGGTATACATCAACAGTATACCCGAGTGCCTGGAAGGTATAAAAGGATATGCCAACCGGAAGAACTACATCAAATTTCGGGGAAATCGGCGAGCTGTTAAAAAATGTTAATACAGCGTTAATATTGTCTACCGTAAACCAGAAATACTTAAAGAAGAAAAGAATCAGAAGATTCACGGTAAAATTAAGCCAAACGGCAGCTTTTCTTGCCGCAGGTCTGGATGTTGCTGAAATAACCGCTCCGCCAAGCCATGTAAAAAATGTTGATGCTGCCATAAGCAGGGCGTACTGTGGGTTCCAGCACATATAAAAATAATAGCTTGCACCGAGAAGCCATAAGTATCTAACCTTATGCGGTATAAGAAAATATAAGAGAGTCACTATCGGAAAATAGATAAGAAACTCCAATGAATTAAAAAGCATTACCTGCCTCCAAAACGTATTTATTTTCCGCAAGCCTCAAGCCAGATTATAAGCACCGATATATCTGATGGCGAAACTCCTGAAATCCTTGACGCCTGCCCAAGCGAGCGTGGTTTTATTTTATCAAGCTTTTGTCTTGCTTCAATCCTGAGTCCGCGGATGGATGAATAATCAATATCATCTGGAAGAACCCTGGACTCTAATTTTTTGAATTGTTCTACCTGTTGGAGCTGACGGGTTATATATCCGTCATATTTAAGCTTAATTTCTACTTCTTCGCATACGCTGTCGGGAAGTGGCGGCCGGTCAGGGTCAACCTCTGCCAAAACAGCATAATTAAGCTCGGGTCGTCTTATAGCATCGCTCATCCTTAAGCCGGTTGTAACCTCTGTGCCGCCGCAGCGGTTTAAAATCGGGTTTATGGCTTTTGGGGATAAAACAACTGAAGATACACGTTTTATTTCGTTATTAATTTGCTCCTGCTTTATAAGGAATTTTTTGTAACGTTCTTCGTTTATAAGTCCGACCCGGTAGCCGATTGGCGTAAGCCGTTCATCAGCGTTATCCTGACGCAGCAAAAGCCGGTACTCTGAGCGTGACGTCAGCATGCGGTATGGTTCATTTGTCCCTTTCGTAACTAAATCATCTATAAGAGTGCCGATATATCCGTCCTGGCGCTGTAGAATCATCGGCTCTTTGCCCGAAAGTTTAAGAGCTGCATTTATCCCGGCAACAAGTCCTTGCGCGGCTGCCTCTTCATAGCCGCTGGTACCGTTAAATTGCCCTGCCCCGTAAAGCCCCTTTACCTTTTTGCACTCAAGAGTCGCATAAAGCTGGGTAGGGTCGCAGCAGTCATATTCAATCGCATAGGCAGGACGCATAATTTCAACATTTTCAAGCCCGGCGATAGAACGGAGCATTTTAAGCTGTACATCTTCCGGAAGCCCGGTTGAAATGCCCTGTGCGTACATTTCGCGAGTATCAAGCCCCATCGGCTCAATAAATAACTGATGCCGGGGTTTGTCCGAAAAACGTACTACCTTATCTTCAATTGATGGACAGTACCTTGCGCCTACACCCTTAACCCTGCCGGAATACATTGGCGCCTTTTCTATATTATCAAGTATTATTTTATGCGTTGTAAGATTTGTATAGGTAAGCCAGCAAAACGCCTTGTTTTCGCCGGGAGTTTCTGTTTCGAAGGAAAAGGGCGTGATTTTCTCATCGCCGCTTTCCTGTTCCATTTTTGAAAAATCAATAGTATCGGCATGGATTCTTGCCGGAGTGCCGGTCTTAAACCGTCTTAGGGTAATTCCTAAATCCGCAAGGCTTTCGGATAGCTTTTTTGACGGGAAAGTCCCGTCCGGGCCGCTTTCACGCTCGTAATCGCCAATCATTATTTTACCCATAAGGTAGGTGCCTGTACAAATTATGGTCGCTTTTGCGCCGTATATTGTTCCCAGATGTGTTTTTACGCCGCAAACTTCACCGTTTTCGGTCAGTATTTCTGTTATTTCCGCTTGTTTTAGCTGAAGCCCTTTTTGAGTTTCCAGACGTTTTTTCATTTCTCGGTGGTAATCCTTGCGGTCAATCTGCGCGCGCAGAGAATGTACAGCCGGACCCTTTCCGCGGTTTAGCATTTTGGACTGAATAAAGGTTGCGTCTGCCGCGCGGCCCATTTCGCCGCCTAACGCGTCTATTTCACGCACAAGATGACCTTTGGCAGTTCCGCCGATACTGGGGTTGCACGGCAGATTTCCCACAGCATCCAGACTGATGGAAAATATAACGGTACGCATACCCAGGCGAGCTGCGGCAAGCGCGGCTTCACAGCCGGCATGTCCTGCGCCGATTACCGCAACATCAAAATCTTCTATTGCACCTTGCAAATTAGTCCTCTCCTTTATCTTCATCCTCATATTCTACCTTGGTTTGATTAACATACGGCAGTATTTTCTTATCAATAGCCCTTGACGCGCTGTATTCAATAGGGAAACGCATAAGCGAAATGCCTAGCAGAAAATCTACAAACAGCGCAAACATTGGGTTTAAGAAATTAAACAGCAAAAAGTTTATTGCCAGTGCAACAATGGTCAGGAAAATATTCATCGGAAGCTGAGCAAGCGCGAGAATAAGTGAATTTTTGTAAAGCTGCGAGAGTTTGGATGAAAAAGTGACCATAAACTGGTAAACATAAAAGTGCATAAACGTGTATACCAAAAGAATTGTGCACATAAGGCAGCACGCAAAAAGCCATAGCTGCTGACCGGTAGTTTTGTAATATACAAAATAGAAGTTTATCCCAAATATAGATAAAAATACAATTATTATATCAATTATTACGACAATAATTGCTTGTTTAAAATTTTCAAGGAATTTATCCTTAAAATCCGAAAGAATCCATGCATGCTGCTCCCTTGTAAAACAGCGTGTGATATAAGAATATGCAGCGGTTGCAGGACCTGACCCCCAAAATACAAACAGCATTGTTGCAAAAAAGAACCGAAGCTGCAATTGTATAAGTGCAGATTGCTGCGCGGCAAGTTCAGGATCTGCCTGTGATATTATACCTGAAACGAAGCTGTCAGAAATCGGGGCAAGTATGTACAGTATAAGAAGAAGAGGTATACTGGTTAAGAAATAGAGCATATTTACCTGCAAAAGTTTCCAGAATTTGCGAAAAAATATTTCAAAATATCTGAAAATACCCTTTTTCTGCGGGGCGTCCTTATCGACACCGGGACCGGGTTTTGAATAGTTAAAACTGAAAATTCCCATTTTATGATTCTCCTTAAGAAATTCTTTTTCATTTTGTTATTGTATCACATTTTATTTTATGATACAATATATAAAATGAAGATTTTTAAAGGAAGATGAAAATGCGGAAGATAACTGTCGGCGCAAACGACGCAGGTCAGAGGCTTGATAAGTTTTTACATAAATTTATGCCGTTACTGCCCGACTCGATGCTCTATAAGGGGCTTAGGAAAAAATGCGTGAAATTAAACGGCAGGCATATAAAGGACGCATCGGTAAAGCTTAAAGAGAAAGACATACTCGAGCTTTATTTTAAAGATGAATTTTTTGAGAAAGCCACCGTAAACGAGCGGTTTAAAACGATAGAGCCGAAACTTACGGTGATATATGAGGACGATAATATACTTCTTGCAGATAAGCCGCAGGGAATGAGCGTACATGAGGATGAAACCGGTAGCATTACGCTGATTGACAACATAAAAAGTTATTTATGGAGAAAGGGTGAGTATGACCCGGAAAAGGAGCAGAGTTTTGCCCCGGCACTCTGTAACCGTATTGACAGGAACACTCGAGGTATCGTTATTGCGGCAAAAAATGCCGCAGCACTTCGGATAATGAATGAGAAAAGTAAAAACCGCGAAATTGAAAAGTATTATATATGTGTGGTAGAAGGAATATTAAAAAAGAAAACAGGGGAAATAAAGGCTTTTTTAAGGCGTGATGAAGGAAAAAAACAGGTGTATATATATGACCGCCCGGTGGCAGGTGGAAAAACGATTATTACAGGTTATCGCGTACTTAAAGAAGGAAGTAAAACCTCTATGCTTGAAGTTCGTCTTAAAACCGGAAGAACCCATCAAATCAGGGCACAGTTTGCAGATATTGGTCATCCGATAATCGGGGACGGGAAATATGGAAGAAATGAAACCAATAAAAAAGCTGGGGTGTTTCGGCAGGCACTTTGTTCGTATAAAATAGTATTTAACTTTAAAACTGATGCAAATGAACTTAATTATCTTAATAAAAAAGAGTTTACGGTGGAGAAAATACCGTTTTGCGAACTTGTTGTTTGAAATTATTTGATTTCTTTATATAACACATCATTGACAAACCCACACATGAAATTTTTGAAAAAACAAAAAAAGTCTATTGACAAAATAAAGAAAAAAGGTTATAATAATCCACGGAAAAAAAGGGAGTAGCCGGCATGAAAATGTATTTTATGCGACATATCGATTGAGGTGACTCAGTCCGCATAAGATTGAAATGGCAAGACTTTTTGGACGCTGTTGAAGTTCCAGAAAGTCTTGCCTTTTTTTTATCACTATCGGCTGCACAAATGAAAAAAGAAAGGAAAAAAAGTTATGGATTTTTTGATTAACGGTATAATGTCTGTTACCTGGCAGCAGCTGGTAATGTATGCAGTAGGTATTGTGTTAATCTGGCTGGCAATAAAGAAAGAATATGAGCCTGCGCTTTTGCTGCCGATGGGATTTGGTGCAATTCTTGTAAACTTGCCGGACAGCGGAGTTATAAACCAGACACTTCAAGGTGTGGGTGAGGTAACCGGCGTAGTGGAATGGCTGTTTAAAGTTGGAATTGAGGCGTCAGAGGCTATGCCGATACTTCTGTTTATAGGTATAGGAGCGATGATAGATTTCGGACCTTTGCTCTCACAGCCGGTAATGTTCTTGTTTGGAGCGGCAGCGCAGTTTGGTATATTCTGTGCGTTTAGTATGGCAACGCTTATGGGCTTTGACCTTACAGATGCAGCATCTATCGGAATTATAGGCGCTGCAGACGGTCCAACATCGATACTTGTTTCGCAAATACTTAACTCTAAATATGTTGGCGCAATAGCGGTTGCTGCATATTCGTATATGGCTTTAGTTCCGATCGTTCAGCCGTTTGCGATAAAACTTGTGACAACAAAGAAAGAAAGATGTATTCATATGGAATATAAGCCGGGTAATGTTTCAAAGACAATGAGGATTGCATTTCCGATTGTAACGACTGTTATAGTTGGAATGGTTGCTCCTATGTCGGTGGCTTTGGTAGGATTTTTGATGTTCGGAAACCTCCTTCGTGAATGCGGTGTACTTAAAGGTTTGTCGGATACTGCACAGACATCTTTGGCAAATCTCATAACGCTGCTTTTAGGTATTACAATTGCGTTTAGTATGCGTGCAGAAGAATTTGTAAGAGTCGATACCATAATGATTATGGCAATTGGACTGGTTGCATTTGTATTCGATACAATTGGAGGAGTTCTGTTTGCAAAACTATTAAACTTGTTTAGAAAGAATAAAATCAATCCGATGATAGGTGCGGCAGGAATATCTGCATTCCCGATGTCGGCAAGAGTTGTACAGAAGCTTGCGCAAAAAGAAGAAAGAGGAAATATAATTCTTATGCATGCGGCAGGCGCAAATGTATCAGGACAAATTGCCTCTGTTGTTGCAGGAGGTATGATTATTAACCTTGTAACACAATATCTGTAAAAAATGGGCAGGGAGGATATAAAAAATGGAAAATTTTATAATATCACTTGAAATTATGGCAAAAGGCATGGTAGGTATATTTGTGGCTTTATCGGTAATTGCGCTCTGCTCATGGGCAATGCAGAAAATATTTAAGTAATATTAGGCACCATAAAAACCGTATGAAAGGAGTTTTCATACGGTTTTTGTATTATTTGCAGTTTTTTAGCTTTGCAAGATAGTCGTCAGCATCTGTTCTGGAATGAAATATAAAAATATCGCGGGATTGGTATTTTTTTAGAAGTTTTATCACATTAGGTCTGCTGTCAGTATTATAATTTTTAATAAAAGAGATAAATTCCTCATCCTCTAAGGCGGCAGATTCAACCCACGGCAAATCGGAACGTTTTTTGCCTTTGCGGCTTTGTATGCCGTCAAGGCAGGTTTCGGTAGGATAATCTAAAAAGAATACGGTATCACAAGCTTGCATGCGAATATCCATAGTTCTGCCATAGTTGCCGTCAATAATCCATTCGTCACGGTGCAGTATGGTTTGCAGGCAACTGTCAAAATATTCTCTATCAACAGAGGTTTTGTCGGGTTTCCAATAAAGCATGTCTAAATGAAAAAGTCTTAGTCCGGTTATTTCGTGCAGGGCTTTTGAAAAAGTGCTTTTTCCGCTGCCTGGGCAGCCAATTACAATAACTTTTTTCATAATATTACTACTCCTTGTGCAGGTTTTGGGTATATAATATAATGGATAAAAAGACTGAAAAATAATATTAAAACCTATAGAGTGCGAATGGGGGTTATGTCTAAAATTATTAGTGATAGCAAAAAAAGCCGAGAGGCAACAAATCGGCATCAAACCAGTGGATAAATATTTTTCCGGACAAAGAAAATCGGAGCAAAGTTCTACTTTACTCCGATGTGGTACGCCGGAAGGGATTCGAACCCCCGACCTTTTGGTTCGTAGCCAAACACTCTATCCAACTGAGCTACCGGCGCATAATTTTTACCGCGAAATTAATTATATCATAATTATTACTCATTTGTCAATATTTAATTATATATTTT
The DNA here is from genome assembly GCA_944391635.1 of uncultured Clostridia bacterium. Lineage (GTDB taxonomy): Bacteria > Bacillota > Clostridia > UBA1381 > UBA1381 > HGM11525. The sequence continues at coordinate 14,200 of CALXUL010000312.1, forward strand.
TTATATTACATATTTACTTTTATACTTGAAAATATGGATAAGTTCTGTTATAATTATCAATAGTATTAAGAAAGGCTGTGAAAATTATGAAAAGAATATTATCTGTTTTAATTATATGTATATCAATGCTTTGTGCGGTGAATGTATCTGCGCAGAATGTGAATATTTATTTAAATGGTGAAGAACTTGTGCTTGATACAAACGCATATATAAATAATGACCGAACAATGGTGCCGTTAAGGGGCGCTTTTGAAGCGGTTGGTGCTAAGGTCAGCTGGGATGCACAGGAAAACATGGCCATAGTAGCAAAAACTGAAGCAGAGGACACTACTTTTATATTTGTTCAGATAGGTTCGTCAAACGCTTTTGTGAATTCTGAACAGGTTGAGCTTGATGCGCCGTCAGAGATAGTAAATGACCGTACAATGGTACCGCTTAGATTTATTATGGAGAATCTCGGCGCAATGGTAAACTGGGACGCACAGACTAATTCCGTATATATTGTAACCGAGTAAAATAAAAGGGGTGCGTTATGGAGTATCTTGATAAAATAGGCGCGCGTGCAAAAGAAGCATCCAGGATTTTGGCAAAGCTTCGGCAAGGCGAAAAGATTGCCGCACTTAAAACTGCCGCGGATTTGTTAGAGGAAAATATGGAGTATATTCTTTCTGAAAATGCGAAAGATATATCATCTGCACGTGAAAAAGGTGTTAAGGAATCCTTGATTGACCGCCTGTGCCTTACAAAGGAAAGAATCTTAGGTATGTCGGAGGGATTAAGACAGATTGCCAAACTCGATGACCCAATTGGTGAAGTTATCAGTATGAAAGAAAGACCAAATGGGCTTATTATCGGCAAGAAAAAGGTTCCGCTTGGAATTATTGGTATAATCTATGAATCAAGACCTAATGTTACCGCTGATGCGTTTGGGCTGTGTTTTAAGACATCGAATGCAGTTATACTCCGCGGTGGAAGCGATGCGATAAATTCCAATAAAGCGATATGCCAAGTATTGCGCGAAGCGCTCGAAAAGTCGAATGTACCGGCGGATGCTGTAATTTTGATTGAAGATACTTCAAGACAGACTGCAACGGAGCTGATGCGTCTTAATAATTATCTGGATGTGCTGATTCCGCGAGGCGGAGCAGGTCTTATCAGGTCGGTTGTTGAAAACAGTACTGTACCGGTTATCGAAACGGGTACCGGAAATTGTCATATATATGTTGATGAATCAGCTGAAATTGATATGGCAGCAAATATTGTGTACAATGCAAAAACACAGAGAATGGGAGTGTGCAATGCATGTGAATCGTTGGTTATACATTCCGCAATAGCAAAAGACGCACTCTTGGAAATTTCAAAGCGGCTCTCGGAAAAAAATGTTGAGATACGTGGGTGCACAAGAACTCTTGAAATTTTACCCGATGCGGTTTTGGCAACGGAGGAGGACTGGGGCACAGAATACCTCGATGCGATTATATCCTGCAAAATAGTTGACACTATTGATGAGGCGATAGAGCATATTAACCGCTATAATACAGGTCATTCTGAAGCGATTATAACTTCATCATATCAGAATGCACAGCGATTTTTGAATGAAATAGATGCTGCCGCTGTATATGTAAACGCATCAACGCGGTTTACCGACGGTTTTGAGTTCGGCTATGGTGCGGAAATAGGAATAAGCACCCAGAAACTGCATGCAAGAGGTCCTATGGGATTAGACGCACTTACAACAACGAAAAATATAATTTACGGAAATGGTCAGATAAGAGAGTAACATTAAAAGATACCGCATTGCGGTATCTTTTTTATATAGCTGTAATCTGGCAGATATGGCATGCCTTTTATGACTATTATAAAAAATATTGCTATTGAAAATAATTTGTATTATAATATAATTATAAAAATAATACAAAAGAAGGTGAAGGTATGCTACGGGTAATTGTTGTTGATGATGAGAAGCATATTAGAGATGGTATCGGCAATTTTATCAATAATGAGCTTGACGGATTTGTGGTTGAGCATTGTTTTAGCGACGGCGATGAAGCGATAGATTATCTCAAAGACAAGGATACCGATATCGTCATTTCCGATATACGCATGTCACGTAAATCGGGGCTTGATGTAGCGCGGTTTATATACGAGAACAAGCCATACATAAAAGTGATTATTATAAGCGGATACCAGGATTTTGAATATGCCCAGTCAGCAATTTCATATGGGATAAAGGCATACCTTTTAAAACCCACCGATTTTGATGAATTGACTGATATATTAAACTCGTTTAGAAATCAGATTGATAAAGAAAAAAATTATCTTGAAAATTTTATGGACAGTTCAAAACGGATTTTTTCTATGATAGTGCAGTCTGATAAAGAAGCCGGTATGGGGTTGATGGACGAGATATTTACGCTCGTTGGAGGTTTTGATTATCAGAATGCAAAAACATATATCGTAAGTTTTCTTGAAATATTGAATGATAAAATACTTGCTAACTTAAAAGTGGATTTAAAGGTTTTGGGTATTGATATATCTGTAATAAAGGAAATAGACGACAGAGAAGAATTATATAAGTTAGCGCGAGAGACGGTTGACAGGATTTTTACGGCGCTTGGCAGAGTGGATAATAATGAAAATAATATCCTGCAAAAGGCTAAGAAATATATTGATGAAAATTTTTCTTCCGATATATCCTTACAGGATGTGGCGGATTATGTATACCTTAACCCTGCATATTTCAGCAGATTCTTTAAGGTGCATACAGGAGAGAATTTCAGTGATTATCTGCTTGAAAAACGCATGAAAAAGGCGGCAGAATTATTAAGTGAAAACAAAAAGATTGCTGAGGTATGCACTTGCTGCGGATATAAGAACCCGGGATATTTTTCAAGGACTTTTAAAGAGTATTATAAATGTACGCCGTATGAATATGCAAGAAAAGTAAATTATTAAAGGTTGGGGTATTATGAGTATCGCGCATAGCGTGTTTGACAATATAAAGAATTACAAAGCGAACAGTATATTTGTTAAATGTTTTGTGATAGAGATACTTCTGACAGTCCTGCCGTTTTGTATACTTAGTATGTTTTATTATAGCCATGTAAAGAAAACCACTGTTGATACTGTAACAAGCGGGACTATGTTTGCGCTTAGTGAAATAAGTGATATATCGGATACAATTCTTAATGAGTGTGATATGATGTGCTCGTATATTGCCAATACCGATAGGGTTCAGATGTTTATGGTGAATGATTGGTTTTTTGAAAGTGACAACCGAACTCTTGGCGAGATAGACGAGCTTATACGCGGGCTTCCGCTTATATATAAGTATGTTGACTCTGTTTATGTTTATTCGGAATTTAACAATCTGATATATAACAGCGGAAAATGGGGTACACCGGAGGAATTCGGTGATACAGCCTGGATGGATGCATATGATAAAGTGGAATATCAGTCCGGAACAGTTATAGCCCGGGCTAAAAACGGTGTATTTCCTTATCTTATAACCATAATAAAACCGGTTATAATTAATAAGGATAAAAACGGCTGCGTAGTCTTTAATATTAATAGTGGAAAATTGTTTGAAACTGTATCTACCAGCAGGTATATTACCGATACAGATATATATCTGGTTGATACTGCGGGGAATATATTGATGTCACGTCAGAACACTGACTTTGCAAAACCGTTTTCGGAGCTTTTTCCTAATTATATGGGAGATGAAAGCGGCAACTTTGGGTATTTGAATGCTGACGGAGAGGAATATTATATAGCGGAAATTGACTCGAACAGATTTGGACTTAAATATATTTCTGCATCTGCATCTTCGAAATATTCTGAAAGTCTCGGAAAGATGCGTTTCCAAATAACTCTGATACTTATAGGCTTGTTTTTATTAAGTATAATATTTGCTTTTGTAGTATCAATGTTTGTGTATAAACCGGTTGATGAGATTATTGCAGTAATAAAAAATCCTGATGGGTTTGAGGAGAACAACAAAAACCCAAATGAGCTTAAATATATTGTATCGAACATACTATATAATATTCATACAAATAATGAAATGAGTATAGAGCTTGAAAAACGTTTGCGTCTGCTTAATCAATCCCAGCTTAAAATGCTTCAATACCAGATAAATCCGCATTTTCTTTATAATACGCTTGAAACCATAAACTGGATGGCAGTTGAGCTGACTGACAGCCGAAATAATGTATCGCGCGCAATTATAAAACTTGCAAAAATGTTCCGCAATTCTCTGGATAATAAAGAGTATATAATAAGCATTGCTAATGAGATAGAATATACTAAAAACTATCTTGATATATTAAAGCTTAGATATGATGATATGTTCAGCATCAAGTGGGAGCTTGAGGACGGTGTAGAGGAATACTCGATTGTAAAAATCTGCCTTCAGCCGGTAGTGGAAAATGCCGTATACCACGGCTTAAAGCCAAAAGGTGAAAATGGTGAGCTTATAATACGCGCTTCGGTTTTTGATGAGTATATATTATTTGAGGTTGAAGATAACGGTGTTGGTATGCAGGATGATGTGCTTGAGGATATAAATCGCAAGCTCCATTCGCGGGAACTTTTTGAAGGCGGACATATCGGACTTTTCAATGTTAATCACAGAATACGGATTATATTCGGAGAGGAATACGGAGTATATGTAACAAAGCGTGAAGGCGGAGGTACCTGTGTAGGAATAACAATCCCTAAGTATATATATAAGGAAGATAATGGTAAAAAAAATATTTGAGCTTTTCTAAAAGCTCAAATATTTTTTTTCTTTTTGGTTAAAATAGTGAAAAATTTAGGTAAAAGAGGTAAACATAGTGACAGTTTCTATAAATTTTATAATTGAATGAAAATGTGCAAAATGTTATAATATAAGTGAAATAAAGATTAAATATTCAACATAATGCTGAAGGGTGATAGTATGAGTGTATTACAAAAACAAGAAAAGAGAGATGTGGCAAAGCGCGCGTCAAAGCGCAAGGCGTTTAGGGAAAATGCAGAGCTTTCGGTATTGTTGATTCCGGGGATACTGTATTTTTTAATTTTCTGTTATCTGCCTATGATTGGTATTATAGTGGCATTTAAGGATTACAGAAATAACCTTGGGGTGTTTGGAAGCAAATGGACGGGGCTTAAAAATTTTGAGTTCTTCTTCACATCGCAGGATGCAGTAAGAATTTTTAGAAACACTATCGGCTACGGTATAGCGTTTATAATTCTTGGACTTGTCTGCGCGGTAATAGTAGCGCTCCTGCTTTATGAGGTAAGAAGCCGCAACTGCCTGAAGTTTTATCAGACGACAATGATACTGCCTCACTTCTTATCCTGGGTTATTGTAGGATATATTACATACATTCTTCTTGAACCGAATATGGGAGTAATAAATAAGATACTCGGAATTTTTGGCATAGAGGGATTACAGTGGTATTCAGAACCAAAGTATTGGATATTTATTCTTCCTATTGTAAATATATGGAAGACGGTAGGTCTGAATTGTATAATGTACTATGCGGCTCTTATGGGTGTTGACAAGGAACTGTTTGAGGCGGCAACACTCGACGGTGCAGGACGGTTTAAACAGGTTATCTATATAAGCCTGCCGATGCTGGTGCCTTTGATGATAACTCTTACTATTTTGCACGTCGGTAACGTTATCCGCGGAGATTTCGGACTTTTCTACACGATTCCGAGAGATATTGGTCTTCTTTATCCGACAACGGATATTATTGATACATACGTGTACAGAGGTCTTCGTACCGGAGATGATATTGGTATAACCGCAGCTGTCGGACTCTTCCAGTCGGTAGTCGGATTTGTTATGGTAGTGGGTACTAATCTTATTGTTAAGAAGATTAACCCGGAACAGTCACTGTTCTAAGGAGGGGAGAAGGAAATATGAATAAAAAATTAACTGTTGGAACGGTCTTAATACATATATTCTTTATATTATTTTCTTTGAGCTTTCTCATACCGTTCATTCTGATAATATCTGCTTCCTTCACACAGGAGGATGCGCTCGTAGCAAACGGGTACGCACTGTGGCCGTCGGAATTTTCGCTTGAATCATATCAATATGTATTCAGTAATCCCGATAGGCTGATTAACTCATATAAAGTTACAATATTCTATTCTGTGGTTGCAACGTTTTTGAGTATGATAGTAATGATGCTTATGGCATATCCTCTGTCAAGACCTAATTACAGATACCGCAGAGGCGTAACTTTCTTCATATTCTTTACAATGCTGTTTTCCGGCGGTCTTATTCCGTCATACATACTGATAACTAAATATCTGCATTTGGGCAATACCGTGTGGGTATATATACTACCGTATCTTGCAAACGCATTTCATATAATAGTTATAAGAACATTCTTCCAGGGTCTGCCGGACTCTTTGATTGAATCGGCGAAGATAGACGGAGCAGGTGAGCTTAAAATACTGTTTTCGATTATAATGCCGCTGTCAAAGCCGGTTATCGCGACTATTTCGTTGCTTACGCTTCTTGCAAGATGGAACGACTGGAACACGGCTCTTATTTATATAAGAGACACAAGTTTGTATTCATTGCAGTACCTCTTGCAGGAGATACTACGAAATGTCGAATTTATTGAAGAGATGGCGCAAAGCTCACCGGTTGCGGGCGGTCTGATAGATACAAGCAATATCCCGTCCGAAACTATCAGGTTCGCAATGTGTATCGTTGCGGCAGGACCGATGCTTATAATTTTCCCGTTCTTCCAGAAGTATTTTGCAAAGGGTCTGACAGTAGGCGCTGTAAAAGGCTGATAAATTTTGTTTTCGGCTGCGGGTTGCAGTAAAATATAAGTTTGTTTATATAAAGAAAGGGGTAACATATGAAAAGGTTAAAAGCTATCTTATTATCATTGGCAATGCTCGCGGCATTGGTTCCGGCATCTCCGGTATTTGCGGCAGACAGTTCGGATTTTAAACCTGATGAAAACTATGAGTTTGTAGA
>CALXUL010000313.1 GCA_944391635.1 uncultured Clostridia bacterium
ATTAAAACATTTGTAACGGCTTTGGGCGGAGACACGGCTGCACAAGCTCAAGGCGGCTATCCAAGCGGATACAGAGCTATGGCTGATATGCTTGGTTTGCTAAAGGGAAAGGTTGGGGCAAATGAAAATATTTCCCGCCGTATAGATGTAGCGGATATGATATATACAGCATTGCATGCGGATGTTTTGGAGGCAGTGGGCTCGGTAGGTAATAATATAAGTTATAAAACGGTTGAAGGATATACTTTTTTAACAGAGGAGCGTAATATTTACAGAGTAAAAGGCATTATCAGTCAAAATGAGGCAACATCTCTTAACCGCGGCAGCGGTCTCGGAGCAGGTAATGTAAAGATTGGAACGGAAATGCATCATGATGGTAAACACTTGTCAGATGATTATTTGGGATGTGATGTGGAATGTTACGTCGAAATTCCAAAGGGGGATTTGGTGGGTGAGATAGTATATATTCAAGAAACACCAAAAAATAATATAATAACTGTTACGAATGAAGATGTTATAGATGTTGACGAGAGTAAGGTCAGCTATTATGACCAAAATGACCGTATACGTAATGTCAATATAGATGCGGTCTATGATATGATTTATAATGGTAAAGCGGTTGACCATATAAACGGGAAAAAATTAGAGCGGCTGCCGGAGCTGGATATGGCTGATATAAAGTTTATTGATAATGATGACGATAATGTATGTGAAGTTGTTATTGTTACGGAGTATATTACACGTGTTGCATATTCGGTAAATGAAGAAGACGAAAAAATATCATTTCAATTTGACGAAAAGCAACTTGATTTGAGTGACAGCTTTTATCGTATTTATAATGACGGCGGCGAAGTAAATTTGAGTGATATAAATAAAGGCGACGTTTTGCTGATAGCTATATCCGAAAATGATGATGACGAGAAAGTAATAAGATGTAGAATAAATTCTCAAAGTATACAAGGTACTGTCAAATCAACATATCATGATTCTGATGATAATAGATTTCATGTAGTTATCGGAGAAAAAGAATATGTAATAAGCAGCTATTGCAAGGATTTGGAAAGTAAGAACAAGATTCATAAAACAGAAGTGGGAATGTCGGGAGTATTTTGTCTTGATTCAAGGGGGAATATTGCATATTCAGACAGCCGCAGCGGAGGAGAACAGGTCGCATTTCTTATAGACAGCTCAATATATACAGACGATGACGGAAGCGACGCTCTTTGGATTAAAATTTTTGATGAACAAGAGCAATTTAAAAAGCTCACAGTTAAGGAGTCAATACGTATAAATTCCAAAAAGATAAAAATAAAGAATATTGGATACGATATGAAAGAAAAGCTAAATATGCAGGGGCTTATTAAATATTCGGAAGAGGATGGTGAACTTAAAGAATTAATCTTGCCGGAGCAGAAGTATGATGCACAAAAGTTTTCGTTAGATGACGAGCGTACTATGTTTTGTACTCATGATAAGGTTTTAGACGATAAATATTTCGTAGAGCCTGATGCAAAAATATTTTACATACCGAACGTATCAAAGGAAGATGACAGTTATAAACAGATAATGCAGGATAATGGACTTTTGTGGATTTTGCATGCGGATTTTATTTCGAATAAAAATAATTATGATGTATCGTTATATGATGTTGCAGAGAATGGGGGCGTTAAATATATTCTAATAAGATATTCCTATAGCTTGAATAGTAATCTTATCGGAGCAGGTCATGATTTGATAGCTGTTAACAGTGTGGAACTCTTTTATGATGAGGAAGAAGGAGAAGAAAACTATCAGCTTTGCGGATGGAACGAAAGAGGTGAAGAGACGGTTGTTACATTATCCGAAGCATCAAAATTAAATGCTAAGATAGCAATAGTGGATGAAGAAAAAGGAATTAAAAATTATGATTTGAAAAATGTACGTCAGGTGAAACGAGGAGATGTTGTTCAGGTTCATTGGGACGGCAAGGGACGATGCGACGATATGTGGATACAGCATTCTTTAGACGACATGGATTATTATTCGCCTGTTAATATAGATTTTGACACAACTAACAGCAGTCAGAGATGTATTTATGGGCGGGCGGTATTTGTTTCGGAATCGAATATTATTGTAAGCGGAAAGCCGTACGAATATTCAAGTCCTGTTTCCGCAGGAAGTAAATATATAGGAAATACATCGGAAGCTGTATATAAATGGACAGGACGGCAGTATGAAAAAATTAATTTTAATGAAATAGAAAGAGGCAACAGCGTTTTTGCTGCTGTGGGAACAAACAATAACACAAGAATATTAGTTGTTTATGAGTGAGGTGAATAAATTTTGAAAGGATATTTTTTAAGAAAAACAGTAACTGTTTTGGTATCTGTTGCTGCCGCTGTGCAATGCATGGGCGGCATAGTGAGTGTATCGGCAGACGAAACATCGGTATCCGATAGGAAAACAAGATATGAAATGACAGAGTCTATAGGAAAATGTAATGGACAGCAAGGGTATGACGGATGGTATTATTATAGCAAAAACGGTGACAGCGGAGAGCTTGCAGAGCTTTCATGGGATGAGAGTGTGGAGCATGGCTGCTTTGGAAAAGGAGGTACCCCATCTATCAGTTTTATCCTTATGACTCCTCAATATAACACTTCTGCGGTATTGGCGTGGAAAGCACCGTACAGCGGAACGGTAACGCTTAAGCTTACCGATGATATGTTCAGAGTTGCTTCCTATGACGGCGGAGATAATGTTGTTACAACGATAAGGCTTAATGATGAAAAAGTAAAAAAGAATGACGGAACAGATGCAGAGTGGGTGTTTGATAAAACAAAGAATGAAGGTAACAGTAAAACCAATTATACAATAACGGATGTGCATGTAAACAAGGGTGACATTATATACCACGAGGTGGATTGCGGACTGAATCCCGGCGCTGCGGCAATTTACTGGAGACCTGTTGTAGAGTACTCGGAATTTGACGCTGAAGAGCCTGAAGAACCGGAGCCTCCCGAACCTGAAAAGAAAACAGTATTCAAAAAGGTGGATGCATTCAACGAATGTAACGGACAGCAGGGCTATGACGGCTGGTATTATTACTATAAAAACGGCAGTGCCGGAGACCTGAAAGAACTTGAATGGACAGGGACGCAGTTTGGAACAGGTGTCAATATTAATACGCATTTTATAAATCCGGATTATAATACTCCCGCAGTATTGGCATGGCAGGCTCCGTACAGCGGAATTGTGACGCTTAGTCTTACGGACAACACAATGTACAGAGTTGCTTCGCATCCGAACGGCGGGGACAGCATAGCGACATTAATGCTTAATGATGAAATATTAAAGCTGAATAATGGGCAGGAGGCACGATGGGTATTTGACAAAAATTGTAAAAATGGTGTCGGCAACCAGAATTATACAATAACGGATGTGCATATCAAAAAGGGCGATATATTGTATCATGAGGTGGACTGCGGAGAGTTCAACAGCAGTGCGGGTATCTATTGGAAACCGATTATAACATATACATATATTGAGCCGTATCGCCTTGAGGGTGAAGGCAGTGAAGAGAATCCATATCTGATAGATTCTGCCGATGGACTTAATGCAGTTGCAAAAGCCATGGAACAAACAGACAGACCGATATACTCAAAGTTCACAGCCGATGTTATAGCAAGTGGAAATACAAAGCTTATTGCGGAATATACGGGAACGATAGACGGTAACAATCACAAGCTCACTCTGAACGGAAATGCGCTTATAGAGAAGGCAAAGGGTGAGGTTGTTATAAAGAATCTCATAATTGATGGAAGTGTAAACGGCGTCAATTATGCATCGGCATTTATCGGCAGCACCGATGCTGACAGTAATAATGATATAATAATAGAAAACTGCGGAAATGCTGCGGCGATAAAAGCGTCGGAGGACAACGCGGCAGGCTTTGTCGGCCGGGTAAATGAAAATGACAAGCTTAGTATTAAAAACAGCTATAATTACGGTTTGGTAATAAGTAACGGAGGAAATGCAAATCCTTTTGCAAATGCCGACACGTTATCGGAAGTGACTTATGAAAATTGTTACTATCTCAAAGACAGTGCAAAGGCAAATGGAATATCTCCGATTAATCCGCAGACGAGTATAGAAAAAACGGAACAGGAATTTGCAAGCGGCGAGGTTGCATACAGTCTCGGCAATGCTTTCGGGCAAAAGCTTACCTCCCCCAAGGATGAATATCCGACTTTCCGAACTGCGGACAACGGCGTATATAGAAAAGGAAGTGTTTACACAAACATATTAATAGATGCTTCCGAATTGAAGTTCGATATGCAAGCCTCGTTTTCGGGTAAGCAGGGTACAGATGGTTGGTATTATTTGCAATACAATAATGCTACCGGAGTATATGATGAATTATCATGGCTTGATAATTATTATGTGTCAAGGGATAATGCGGGCAATGTAGCGAGCTTCATAACACAACAGGGAATAGTTCAGCCAACCCTTTCGGCATGTATCGGCTGGAAAGCGCCGATGGCGGGTAAGGTGAGGCTTACAACAGGCACGAGTATTTTTAAAACAGGAAAAGGTGCAGCTACAACCGTTAAGATAATATTGGGAGACAAAACCATTTGGAATGAAGTTATACCGGGAGATCAAACGGACGAAAGTATGGGCGTTAAGCATGATATTATTGTAGACGTCGGATGCGGAGATATGATATATTTTGACGTTTCGGCAAAAGACCCTACAAGCGCCGCCATACTATGGACTCCCCGGGTTGAATATCTTCAAGCTGCAAAATTTACAGCGGAGGATAAACAAATATTAAATGCTTCTGAAATAAAGTATGGCGATCGCATTGAATGTTTGTTCTATGACGCAGGAATACTTGAAAAGAAATCGAATGCGTATCTTGCAATTTATGATGCAGACGGTACTATGATGAGGCTTTCAGAGCCTGTGAGTGTCGGCGAAAATCCCAAAGGGAGCGGAGGGGTATTAGCGTTTGATATTGATTTTAATTATGAGGATTATGGGGCTTGCGAGCTTGAGCTTATTATAATTAACGGTGACGGCAAAAATATTAATCCGATAGTAAAGCATGATTTATATAGTGTTAAATAAATTTGCTGATGCATTGACAGAAGAATGGAGGATTACCGTGAAAAAAATTGTTTGTATATTGCTTGTATTGCTTATGTTTGGCTCAACATGTGTTTTTGCAGCGAATGTTCCGATTATAGCGTCATATACAGCGGCGTTTTCTGAGAAGCAGGGAGTGAATTGCTTTTATTTCTGTGAAAATAAAAGCGGACAGGTCAAAGAGCTTGTTTATAATATAGAAGCGAATGGAAATAAAAGATGGATTTCGGAAAGCGGAGAATATCCGATGCTGAGCGGA
>CALXUL010000314.1 GCA_944391635.1 uncultured Clostridia bacterium
CATACGCAACCCGTGCGATTGAAAGCGGGATGCAGCCAAAGCTGTTACAGCAATTACTTGGTCATGCAAGCATCAAAACGACCATGGACAGATATGTGCATGTAACAGAAGATTCTTTGACAAATGCGGTCAAACAATTTGAAAATCACCCGTTTGTAAAAAATGGCGAAGAAATGGCGAAGTAGCTACATATAAAACGCTGAAAACACTGATAAAATAAGGAGATGCGATATAAAATGAAATTAGGAATAGTAGGGCTGCCGAATGTGGGCAAGTCTACGCTTTTTAATGCGATTACTCAGGCAGGAGCGGAATCGGCAAATTATCCGTTTTGTACGATTGAACCGAATATAGGCATAGTAGACGTTCCAGACGAGCGAGTGGACATGCTTAGTAAAATGTATTCCCCCAAAAAGGTTACAAGGGCATATATTGAGTTTGTGGATATTGCCGGTCTTGTAAAGGGTGCATCAAAAGGTGAGGGGCTTGGAAACAAGTTTTTGTCGCATATCCGCGAGGTGGACGCGATAGTCCATGTTGTACGCTGTTTTGAGGATACAAATATAACGCATGTTGATGGGGCAATTGACCCGATTCGTGATATTGAAACGATAAATTTAGAGCTGATATTATCCGATATTGAGATAATCGACCGCAGGATTGACAGAGTGAAAAAGGCAATGAAAGGCGATAAGAGTCTTGCGACAGAACTGGAATTGCTTGAGCGGGTAAAGGCGCATATGGAAAACGGTCAGCCGGCTCGAAGCCTTGAGTATACTGAGGAAGAGGCGGCGGTTATTAAGGATGTGGCGTTAATATCCTTAAAACCTGTTCTATATGCTGCAAATCTTGCAGAGGACGATTTTTCAAAAGGACTTGAAAATAACAAGTATTATAACACTGTAAAAGATTATGCCGCATCAGAAGGCTCGGAAGTAATACCGGTATCGGCAAGGATAGAAGAGGAGGTAGCGCAGCTTCCGGCTGAAGAGAAGGACATGTTCTTAGAGGAGCTGGGAATGAAGGAGTCAGGACTCGATAGGCTAATAAAAGCAAGCTACAAGCTTTTAGGGCTCATAAGCTATCTTACTGCAGGAGAACCTGAGGTTCGGGCATGGACAATTACAAAAGGTACTAAAGCGCCGCAGGCGGCAGGAAAAATCCATTCAGACTTTGAGCGTGGATTTATCCGTGCGGAAGTAGTTGCATATGATGACCTGATGGCGTGCGGAAGCATGAACGCCGCAAAGGAAAAAGGTCTTGTGCGGTCTGAGGGTAAGGAATATGTGATGAAAGACGGAGATATTGTACTTTTCCGGTTTAATGTTTAATTTGAGATATAAAAGTCGGGTCGCATACCCGACTTTTTTTCTTGCCTATCACCTAAAAGCATAGTGAATTCGTCTGCTTGTTCACTTTGTACTAATGCTATTATTCCTGAAAAATCATGCAGAACCCTTACAGCATTTGTGAATTCTCCGGCGAAGCCAAAGAGTGAGTTTATGTTTTCAAAGCCATTTTCAGAAAGCATATCCTTGCTGGACTCCTGCATTAGATTGCTAAGAGAAGAAAAATCTCTGCAAAGAAGAGCTGATGTTGCAAGAGTCAGGCGTTTTCTTTCCCGCTCTAAAAACGAACGTGAAAAAGCTTTTGCCGGTTTTGGTTTGATTTTTGCTATAATTGCCTTGTATCCCCAAAGCGGAAATTCATAGTCGGTATAATTTTGTGAAAATGGATCGATGGCAAAAAAACGTTTTTTGCCGTCTATGAGCGACGGAAGCATATACACGGGTGCGTCTGCGGCAAAAATCAGTCTTTTTGGGTCCTGGTTTGGGGCAAAAAGTATTGACATTGCTTTTGCTGCACAAAGTGTACGCGGCGAAAAATCAGGCAGCCCAGTATCAGTGTGCAAAAGAATTTCAGCTCCGCCAAGCTCCTGGGGTATGTGGGACATGCACTTGAAAATATCTTCAGCCCATTTTGCGCCGCAGTAATTTTCTATATTAATTTTATTTATGGATTCGGCAGTATCATTATCAGTTCTTGAAAGAACAATCCTTCCGTCGCTGCGGCTGCGAAAAGCAGCATGTGCGCCGAAGGTAAGCTTAAAGGATAAATGCGGCATGTCTTTAGTACCGAATAGAATAATACAAGCCGGACATAACGTATATTCTGCCCGGTTTCCGTTTTGTGAAAAGCGTTTATAAAAATCCGAAATAAGCTCTTGCAAAGCTTACACCTCCTATGTTTTTATTTAGTTTTTACAGCAATTTTCGTTTTATACTTTTATATAAATAAAAAACAGGCAGTCCTAAAAGGCTGCCTCAGACTGTCGAAAAAGTCGTTTTACCGCAAGATAGTATTGAAAAAACGAAAAGCTATTATTGAAATTTATCAAAATAAAAATGGAGCTGATTTTTGGGTAAAACCAGCTCCATAGCTTTCTTTTTTTTGCATTTGTATTTTTTTTACGTATCCGTGTATACTGACACAGCCCGACACGAGAAATCTAACTTCATTTTTCGGAGTCTGTGGCAGATATAAATTATCTGTATTTCATTCCGTCGATATAAACGGATACCAATTCAAGCCTATCGTTTACCAATAAAAAGTCAGCTGCACGTCCGGGTTTAATAACACCGTATTCATTATCAATACCTGCCGCACAAGCGGGAACATAACTTGCAGAGCGGACTGCATTTGATAGGGATATCCCGAATTCGACAGCTTTTTTTACACAGCCAAACAAGGTTGCCGTACTGCCTGCGATAGTGCCGTCTTTTAGTCTTGCCTCGGAGTTTTTTACATAGGTGATCTGACCGCCAAGTTCATATTCGCCGTCCGGCATACCGGCTGCACGCAAGGAATCCGAAACCAATACAACCCTGTCTGCTCCGACAGTGTTAACAAGTATTCTCACAGCGGCAGGGTGAACATGCATTCCATCACATATACATTCGCAGGTTGCCGTGCTTTCCCAGGCGGCACCGATTGCATTAGGACTTCGGTGATGTAACCCTCGCATTGCATTAAAGGTGTGGGTCAGGTGATGCGCGCCGAGTGCGATTGCTTGTTTTGCTGTTTCATAGTCTGAGTCCGTGTGTCCGATAGCGACCTTACAAACCTTTGAAACTTTTTCTATAAATTCTGCTGAGTCTGCTCTTTCGGGGGCAAGGCTTACTATACGTATTAAGCCGCCGGATGCTGCATTTATTTCGCAGAATTCATCAATATCAGGGTCACGCAAAAATTCCGCATTTTGAGCGCCTTTGTATTTTTCGGAAAAATATGGTCCCTCCATATATATTCCCGCAATTTTTGCACCGCCGCTGCCGTCTTTTTTTACTGCCGCAATATTTCTTGCAGCAGCACACATATTATCGCGGCTTTGGGTAATGAGAGTGGGAAGATATGCCGTTACTCCGTTTTGTGCCATAAATCCTGCTATTTTATGTATTGCTAAAGGGGTAGGATCCATATTATCGAAACCAAGCGCGCCGTGAGTATGTATATCAATAAGCCCGGGGAACATCATAAGTCCGCTGCAATCTATTACTTCTCCTGTGGCGGAGAGGGAAAAACGTCCGTCCTCAACGCAGATGTCACCGTTTTGAAGCACAAAGTCAGAATCAAAATATTTAACGTTTCTAAATAGCATATTATTACCTGCCCTCTTTTACTTTGCGTTTTTGCCGAGGGTCGCCGCGCCGATTATACCTGCGTCATTTTGCAGACGCGATATTTTTATCGGAGTATCTGAGCCTACTTTTTGTATAAGCGGTTTTAAAAGCCGGTCGCCTGCCTCGGATATTCCGCCGGATATTACTACCAGACCGGGTCGGAAAATATTAATGATATTCCGTACGCCTATTGCCAAATAATCAATATATTTATCAAAAACTTTTTGCGCTACGGGACAGCCCATATTCATTGCTTTAAATACGGTTTTTCCGTCTACAACGCAGTCATCTTTTATTACGTTTGCGAGAATGCTGTCTTTGTTCGCTTCTGCTGCGGCTTCTGTTTGTGCGATTAAAGCCGAAACCGAGGCATATTTTTCCCAGCAGCCCCTATTGCCGCAAGCGCAGGGAAGACCGTCTGTTTCGATGCACATATGTCCTATCTCACCGGCATCGCCATGTTTTCCGGTATATATTTTTTTATCAATTATAATTCCGCCGCCAATACCGGTTCCGAGCGTAATCATAAAAATATCATTTTCGCCGGCACCCTCGCCCGCAACTGCTTCTCCGAGCGCGGCACAGTTAGCGTCGTTGTTTATATAAACATTTAAACCTGTTGCCTCCTTGAGCCATAGTGCAACAGGAGCTTTGTCAAAGGGAAGGTTGGTTGCGCTTACTGTTTTTGTGTCAAAGTCAATGATTCCCGGAGTTCCGACACCTATTGATGAAATTGGGAAACGCTGTGCGATTTTCAAGCATTGCGCTGCAATGTTATCTACGATTCCTTTTGCCGGCATATCCTTGTGCGTTGGTATGCTGTCTTTGAAAACGATATTATTAAATCCGTCAATAACACCGAATTTAACGCTTGTACCACCAATATCAACGCCTAAATACATGTCGGAATATGCCTCTTTGTCACATATCAATACAACATCGGGATGTACTTTAAGCATGGTTGCAGGTACGGAAGTGTTAATTCCGTCATTAAGAAGCTCGCGTACAACTTTATGCTTTGTTCTGCCGCTTGCCAGGAGTATTATTTTTCGTGATTTTAGAATGCTTGAAATGCCCATGGTAAGCGCACGGGTAGGCACATCTGATTTTTTCTCGAAGAATCGTGAATTTGCTTCAATTGTATTTTCTGTAAGATTGGTAAGGTGCGTTACAGTGTTAAGATTGTTGTCCGGTTCATTAAAACCTATATGTCCGTTTTGACCAATTCCGAGAATTTGCAGATCAATTCCGCCGCTTTCTTCAATCATACGCTCATATTTTGCACACTCGGATTCGGGATCCTTGGTAGTTCCGTCAGGTATATGCGTACGATTTTTATTAATATTTACACGATTAAACAAATGATGCTCCATAAAATAACGGTAGCTTTGTTCGTTATCCGGGCTTATCGGGTAATATTCATCAAGATTGAAAGTGGTTACCTCGGAAAAATCTATCTCTCCGCGCTTGTTCATCTGTGCCAAATTATCATAAAGACCAATAGGTGTTGAACCTGTGGCAAGACCCAGTACACAGTCGGGTTTTAAGACTATCTGGCTTGCGACGAGTTTAGCGGCTTTTCTTGACATCTCATCATAATCATTGCATACAATTACCCTCATAATATTTGTTCTCCCTGTTTAAAATTAGTATTTCGCAACAATTGCTTCCATTTTATCAAATTTTGATTCCATATCCGAAACCAGCTTAAATTGTGTTCTGGTTCGGTCTAAGTTATGGTCTTTACGGTGAATTTTGAAATATGTATCGCCCTCAAGATAATCGGTCAAAAAACGTATGCCGCATTCATAGGTCATAAGCTTTGCCGAGAAAGGAAGAAGTTTGCGCTCTGTCGGTGTAAGCTTCGCTCCGACTTCTGACATAAAGCCTTTGGTGAAGGCTTCAAACAGCTCAAGATCAAACCATATTTTATTAAGATCTTTTTCATCTTCAGCACCGCTGGACGCGCCGAATCTTAGCGCATCTCCGTAATCATATAATAGCGATCCGGGCATTACAGTATCAAGGTCAATTACACAAACACCTTCTCCGGTTTTTTCGTCAAGCATAACATTGTTTAGCTTGGTATCGTTGTGTGTAACACGAAGCGGTACACTTCCATCGGATATTGCATCCACAATAATACCGGCTTCTTTTTCGCGCGCAAAAGCGAACTCAACCTCGGCTGTAACACTTTCAAGGCGTCCTGCTTTATTTTCCGAAACAGCACGCTTTAAATTTTCAAAGCGTTTGCGGGTGTCATGAAAATCGGGTATTGTTTCATAAAGCTTGTTTGCCGGGTAGTCAGCAAGCAAATTCTGGAACTTGCCAAACGCACGCGCGGCCTCATAAAGCATCTTAGGGCTCTCCGGCATTTCATAGCTTACAGCGCCTTCAACAAATTTATACATTCTGTAATATTCACCATTTGGTGCAAGATAGCAGTTTTCGCCGTTAATTGTCTGGATGACATTTAATGTTTCACGGTCGGGGTCACCTCCGGCCTCAATAATTTTCTTTCTTAGATGCTTTGTTACACCGAGAATGTTTTCCATCACTCCCGGGGGATTTTTAAATACATTCTTATTAATTCTCTGCAAAATATACCTTGGGTTACTCATTGCAATATAAGTATCGTTAATATGCCCGTTGCCATATGGTTCAATGTCAACTTCTACCGCAAATTGACGGATAATATCATATAACAATTCACTCATAATAAGTTTCCTTCCCTGTTTATAATTTTTCATCAGTATTATATTATATAAGGAAAAATAATTATTTATAAAATAGGCTCAAATATTTACAAAATAAGCCAGACATGATATAATCGCAATTGCAGGGGGGTGTTAGGTTTGAATTATACAGGAACCAGACTTCATGATGAGATAGTAATAAGTGAACTTGTAACACTGCATTATTTCGAGTTTTCAAAAGATTATAAATTCCCCGGAGAGAAGCATAATTTTTGGGAATTTGTGTATGTTGATAAGGGTGAGCTTACTGCAATCAGGGAACAGGAACGGTTAAATTTAAAAAGCGGAGAGGTAATATTCCATAAGCCGAATGAGTGGCATTCCTTGATAGCGGACGGGATAAATGCATCGGCGGCGGTAGTAATAACTTTTAGGAGTGTGTCGCCGTCAATGCGCAATTTTGAAAATAGGACATTTAAAACAGGGAGTGTGCAGAAAAAACTTTTATCAAGCATAATTGATGAGGCGCGTGAGGCGTTTGATACGCCGCTTTCGGAATTGTTCACACCGCGCCTGCATAGGCGAAAGGGTTCGGTATTTGGCTGTGAACAGATGCTGAGGCTTCATCTTACCGAGTTTTTGCTTTTGCTTTTGAGAGATGATTCCTCGCCGCCGTCAAATTCTATGAAACGTAATCTTGACAGCGGTCTGTTCGGAGAAATTGAGGAATTTTTGCATGAAAGTCTTGGACGGAAAATATCACTTGAAGAAATTGCCAGATATGCCGGCGTAAGCAAAACGGCAGTAAAGCAGTTGTTTCGTGAGCAGGCAGGCTGCGGCGCGTGTGAATATTTTACACGCCTTAAAATAGACCGGGCAAAAACCTTTATTAGGGAGTCGGATTATAATTTTACACAGATAGCGGAGCTGCTCGGTTATGACAGCATACATTATTTTTCAAGACAATTCAAGAAATATGTTAATATGTCACCTACTGAATACGCTGGCTCGATTCGAGCACTTAGTAACAGCGCGGAAGAATATGGTAAGGGAGGGACGGTAAATGACGGATATTATAATACTTGCAGTAATATTGATATTAGTGCTTGTGGCAGCGGTGGCAGTGAAAAAGCGTAAAGGCTCATGCTGCGGCTGTGGAGATTGCAGCGCTTGTAAAAAGAAAGGAGATTGTGATGAATAAAAAAACGCTGTTACATGCCGGTATGATGATATTTTTATCCGGAGTGTTTATATTTTTTGTGCAGCTTAAGCAGCGGCCGGATATCTGGAAAATATCAAACATCCTTCTTTCTCTGCCTGGATATGAGCGGGCAGTGTTACAGGAGACGGCACAGGGCGCATACACAGAACTTGAAGATTTAGACATTAAGGATTTTTGCATATATAAAAACGACGACAGCACGGCACGAGAGTTTGCGGTATGTAGGGTAAAAGATGAAAAATCAGCCGATGCAGTTATTACGGTTTTTCAAAAAAGGGCAGCGGAACTTGAAGAAAGGTTTTCACAGAACGAACCGGAATTACACAGAATCAGCTATTTCAGGATAATAAGTACAGAAAAATTTGTCACTTTTACAGTATATGACTCAGAGAATACGGCAGAGAATCTGCTCCATGATTATTTCAGATCAAATTAACAGAAATTTTAAGAAAAATATTGCAAAATCTGTTGTTGTGTGGTATAATTTTACCATATTGCGGCAGATTTTATTGTGCGGGTGTAGTTTAGTGGTAAAACATCAGCTTCCCAAGCTGAGGTTGTGGGTTCGATTCCCATCATCCGCTCCACACCGAAGCAAAGCTTGCTTTGCTTCGGTATTTTTTTACTGTTAATGTAAGATAAATATTTCGGGTTAAGGGACGCAAAAAAAATCAGATATATTAAAGAGAGTACTTTATGAAAAGATAGTGCACTAATTGATTTTTGCCGGTAAATATGTTATAATAGATTTAATAATATGAAAAGATAAAAGGACAGAGGGGTCAAAAATGAATTTCAAGGTTTTTGGGAAAGCGGCGAAGGACGAAGTGATAGAGACGCTGGTTTCTGGCGGTGATATAGAAGCCGTATCGGATAAAATTATTGAATTTGCAGAGCTTGTATCAGTGGGCTGTGAGGATGTGCTCAAAGAGTATGTAATAACACGTATTGCTGATGAAGAAAATGTTCTTTCAAAAGTCATAGGCTCAGGTTTAGAAGCGGGAGAATCTCTTAAAAAAGCGGCATTGTCGGACTTGGAAGAATTTATAAAACTTCTCAATCGATTGGGGACATATAATTACATAAAAAGTCAAGGGACAGATAAATATTTTAGCTTATATACTCAGTCTATTAAGGCAATGTGTGCTGAAAAGGATAGTGAAAAGTTATTGGAACTTTTGTGTCGTCATTTCCGTCAAATAGGTACAGGGATATTTGCAAAGTATACTGCCTTTTTGCAGGAGGCTGATGGTATTTCTGGAATAGAGTCACCTGATCCGACAACATTTGATACGCTTATTGGTCTTGAACATATAAAAGAGGTTTTGATAGATAATACAGAAGCACTTATGCGCGGTGAACGTGCAAATAATGTCCTGTTGTTCGGCGATAGGGGTACGGGAAAATCTTCTTGTGTTAAGGCACTCCTTAATATGTATTGTGAGCGCGGGTTAAAGGTTATTGAACTTCCAAAAAATTGCATAGGAAAAATCCCGGAATTATTTAAAAAGCTTGCCAAGATGCCGCATAAATTTATTTTGTATCTTGATGACCTATCATTTGAGAAGCACGAACCCGAATACCGCAGTCTGAAAGTTGCAATGGATGGGCAGCTGGGAGCAACTCCGCAGAATGTGCTCATTTATGCAACATCAAACCGCAGGCATCTTATAAAAGAAAACTGGAAGGACAGAGAGGGCGGAGATGTCCATGCTTCCGATAATATGCAGGAGATGCTTTCACTGTCGGAGCGGTTTGGTATAAGGCTTGTTTTTTCAGCGCCGAACCAGAAAGAATATTTGGACATTGTGGCAAAGCTGCTTAAAAGAAAGGGTATTAAAATAACGCCTCAAATTGAGCAGAAGGCAATTATCTGGCAGATGAATTACGGCGGCAGAACGCCGAGGTGTGCAGCGCAGTTTGTTGCCGCATATAATGAAAGGAATTGATGTATTATGAAAAAATTGATTGTAGCCGTTGCGGCGATATTAAGCATAGCAGTCGGTGCACAGGCAGCTACTTACAGCTTTGAGGGATATAAAGAAGATTTCAGCATGGGATGCGTTGGCGGTTATGATGCTGAAGGGAATCTGATAGAGGTACGCAAGACAAAGCTTAATAAATCAGCAGATGCGCTTATTACTGAAGATTTGGATTTTAGTGACGCTGTGGTAAGAGTAAGACTATATGTGCCGGGTGTTAATCCTATTTCTGATGGGGTTTTACTAAACACTCCTGCACCGGAGACAACGCCCGTGCCGGATGTGACGCCTAAACCTGAAACGACTCCGAAACCGACCGTGGAACCATCGGATGATGTCGGACTTCCGCCGACTGTTGATGAACAATTTCCAGAGGTGTACAAAACAGAAGCCTTTGCATATGCTGCACCTGCAATGGTAAAAAAAGTAGTTACTGCATATCAGGATGGGGATATTGTGTATAAAACAACACTTCTGTTTTGGGGAAGTGAAAGGGAATTCACGTTTGATTCAGACTTTTTTTTTTTTTTTTTATCGGATAATTATTCTGATGCAATAGGTCTTAATGTATGATATTTAAAAGTTGGTGATATAATTTTACTTGGTTATCTGTTTTA
>CALXUL010000315.1 GCA_944391635.1 uncultured Clostridia bacterium
GTCGATGCTGCACCGTTTTTTGAAGATAACTTTGAAAGCTATACCGATGTGACGGATTTAAAAAGCGTTTACGATGGTTGGGAAGAGAGAATGTCGGATGGAACTGAGGGAGATAACAAGTTTATCAATAGTCATCTTACGAGCAATGATAATAATACACAGATAAACAAGAGTTTCGGCGAGACTTATACATCCGGACATCTTAATTTAAAATACAGCGTTAAGCCGGCAAACGGTCTTACGACGTTGTTCTATTTAACAGGCGGCGACCAAGCTAAAGAAATGCCGAGGTTTGAAAACGGGGAAATGCATCTCGATTGGAGCGGTACAAAGTTTGGCAGTTATACACCGGGCGAGTGGTACGATGTAGATGTAGATGTGGATTTGGATAAGCAGACATATAACATCAGTGTAAAAAAGCAGGGCAGCTCCGATGCACCGATGACATATAATAACGTATCTGTCGGATTCACGGGTGCAGACGGATTTAGAATGCAGGTGTGGGCAAATACTGACGCAACGTCATCCTTTGACAATATCAGTATTACGCACACAGAAACACCTCCTGCTCCTCCGATAAGCTTCACTTTTCCGTATGAACAGGACTTTGAAAGCATTGAGCAGTCTTCGCTGACAATGCGTGCAGGTCAAATCGGTGAGAACGGTTTTATAGTAGACGGCGATAACGGAAGCCGGGTGTTTGAACTCAGAGGAACAAGCGCAAGCGGTGCGCCGGAACTGCAATTTGACATCGGAGAACTCACCGACGGCATGCTGGGAGTGGAAGCTGATATAAAAACAGGAAGCGCAGACTGCGCGTCGCTTATCCTTTTGAGATTAGGTGGCGATAATGATGAACTTGCTCAAGCCATTTTGCTTGACGGTGACAGAGGTATTTTCAATGGATGGGATACGGCACAGATTGCCGGAACTTGCACGGCGAATGCGTGGTATCATGTAAAACTTAATATTGATATTGATAACGGAACAATGGACACAGAGGTTACCGAGGGATCAGGAATTGTATACACCAAAAAGGGAATTGCATACGCTGATGTTAACAAAACAATTAAGAAGGTCAACTTCCAAATATGGAGCGGAAGTGAAAGCACATATATAGATAATATCAAAATGACGAGAGATCCTGAGCCTATATATGAAGCACAGACACTTACTCTCCCGTTTGAAGAAAACTTTGACAGCTACAGCGATGTTGACGCGCTTCTGTCAAGCTGGGAGCAGAACCATACTCCGACAGAGTTAATAACTCTTGAAGGCGAAGGCGAAGATAAGTATGTAAAGCTTGGATTGACAAGCGGTATGGATAACACCTATATCAGTAAAGGTCTTTCGGAAAAATTAAATGACGGAAAATTAAAAATCAGTTTTGATGTTGCACCGGGAGAGGGTATCTCTACTCAAATAGCTCTTATGGGTCAGAACGGCGGAACTTATCCGATTATCTACTTCGATAGTTCGGGAACTGTGATCGGAGGACGTAACTGGTATGATGCCGGTTATTCAATAGGCTCATGGAAAAAAGATACATGGTATGCCTGCGAAGCTGTTATTGATTTTGAAGAATATACTATGAATGTTGTTTGCAAAGAAAGGGATAATGCAGCGGCACCTGCAATAACAGGAGATATTAATTTGAACAACTGCTGGTCAGAACAGGTAGATATGTGGAAATTTATTTTCCAGGTATGGACTAAAGCAAACAGCAGTTCAAAGCTTGATAATCTGAAGCTTGAGTATGCGGATTCCGCGCCTGTACTTGATGAGAATAAAGTCAAATTTAAAAAAGCGGGAGTGACCCAGAATGATAAAATGAGTATTGATCCGCTGACAGACGGTATTGAAATTGATTTTGGTACAAGAATAAAGCAGGCAACTGTAAGAAGCGGTGTTTCGGTGGCGACTGCAGACGGTCGGGAAGTGAGCGTAGATATGGCTTTTTCGGGAACAAAATGCATATTGACGCCGACGGAGGGACTCACACAAAATACAGAATATATTTTAACAATATCTAAGGATGTAGAAAACATTTTGGGTGCAAAGTCAGAAGCGGCCGAGGATTTGACGGTTTCGTTTAAAACAAAGGCAGGCAGCTATAGGCTGACGGGAAGGATGCTTACCGACATAGGCGGAAAAAATATAGAGACTTTGTCCGATTTAACTGCGGCAGAGTTGCCGGTTTTAAGCATTGACTGTGAAAATTCAACCGAACAGGATAAGACAATACTTGTAATGATAAACAGCTACAAGGATGGATATTTGAAACAGTGCACAGCAGAAAAGATCACAGTATGTTCAACTGAAAAATCCGTAATCAAAACTATGGATATATCCGGAAAATACATTGATGATGCAGACAGTGTAAGCGTACTGATGTGGGACGGTCTTGAGGAGATACTCACTCTTATCGGAGGAATACATCTTAACTGATATTTGCTGCCATACCATAATAAGATTATACGTGGTACACCGAATTTTAATATCGGTGTACCGGTATAGTTATTTATAAATTATTTTAAAGGAAATAAATGAAATGAAAAAGAGTATTATAAGAAAAATGAGTGCGGCACTTGCCGGTGTTATGCTGCTTGCCGGTATCCCGTCTGTTTCGGCGCAAATTGAAACCGACACCGCTGTTGTTTTTGAAGATAACTTTGAAAGCTATACCGATGCAGCGGATTTAAAAAGCGTTTACGATTTTTGGGATACGAAAGTATCGGTCGGAACCGAGGGGGATAACAAGTTTATCAATGTTCCTCTTACGAGCAGTGATAATAATACACAGGTAAACAAGAGCTTCGGCATGACTTATACATCCGGACATCTTAATGTAAAATACAGCGTTAAGCCGGCAAACGGTCTTACGACTTTGTTCTATTTAACAAACGGCAGCAATATTAAAGAAATACCGAGGTTTGAAAGCGACGGAAAAATGTATCTCGATTGGAGCGGTACCGAGCTTGGCGCATATACTCCGGGAGAGTGGTATGATGTTGATGTAGACGTAGATTTGGATATGCAGACATATAACATCAGTGTAAAAAAACAGGGCAGCTCAGATACACCGATGACATATAACGATATTTATTTCGGGGTTGCAGCTGTCAGCGGGTTGAGGATGCAGGTGTGGCAAAATGCTGACGGAATATCATGCTTTGACAATATTGAAATAAAGCACACTGTAGAACATGAAGTTGTGCAGCTGCCGTATGTACAGGATTTTGAAAGTATCAAGCAGTATTCGCTGACAATGCGTGCCGGAGAAATCGGTCAAAACGGCTTTATAGTTGACGGTGATAATAACAGCAAGGTGTTTGAACTCAGAGGAACAAGCGCAAGCGGTGCACCGGAACTGCAATTTGATATCGGAGAAACCGGTTACGGAAGATTGAATATTGAAGCCGATATAAAAACGGGAAGTGCGGATTGCGCTTCGCTCATACTGTTGAGAAACGGTGACGAGTTGATCGAGCAAGCAGTTTTACTCGATGGCGACAGAGGTGTTTTCAACGGATGGGATAAGGCGCAGATTGCCGGAACTTGTACGGCGAATGCGTGGTATCATATAAATCTCATGGTGGATATCGATAACGGTATATTAGATACGAAGGTTACGGATGCCGACGGAAGTGTATATTCGTATGAAGGTTTCGTCTATGCGGAAGAAAACAAAACAATAAGTAATATTAATTTCCAAATCTGGAGCGGAAGCGAAAGCACCTATATAGATAATGTTACTATAGTGCATGAAAATAATACGCTGCCGTATTTTCAGAATTTTGATGGTGCAAATTCAAACGGTATGACGCTTGTAAACGGCGACAGAACGATATGTAAAGTTGTTGACTGCCTTGAAGGATATAAAAAAGTTTACAGGTTGGCTTACAGCGATGAATATCAAGCACCGTTGTTAAAAAGAAATTTGGGCGGATTGACAGCCGGTAAGCTTGGTTTGGAAGCGGATATAAAGCCGGCAGGCAAAGAGAACTGTCAGGCAAACATCTTTCTGACGATTACCGATCCCAACGGAAATAAAGATTTAAAAAATTTGTTGGGATTCAGCTGTGAAACAGGTGTGCGTATCGGCTGGAACGGAACCGAATTATTGCCGGATTATGATGACGATACATGGTATCACGTAAATATCATTATCGATATAGCAAACGGCACAATGGACGCGTTCATCAGCGATGGCAGTAAGCTTGAGAGAAGCGTGTATGGAATCCCTGTTTTTGAACCGGGGACTGCTCTTAGAAATATCTATTTTCAAAGATGGGGCAATGAACGCGGAGCACTGTATATAGATAATGTAAATATAACAGATAATCCGTCACCGTTTAAAGATCCAAAACCGCAAAAGGTTATTCTGAGCGAGAGTTTTGACAGCTATGACGGTCTTGATACATTGAAGAGTAAATGGACTATGGAGAACGCATCTGATATAAGGACTGATCTTTCGGTTGAGGATAACGGTAATAAATACTTGACATTGGGTTTGGACAGCAGTGTGAATAATGCACAGGCATATCGCAAGCTGCCTACAGCTTTAAAAGAAGGAAAAATGAGATTTTCATTTGATGTTAAACCTGGAGGAACAGTATCTACGCATATTGCACTCAGAACTGCAGACGGAAATGCTTCTCCGCTGATATACTTTGATACTGTGAACAAAGGTATATATGCGGGTGTGAATTGGCAATCCGGTGAACCTATAGGATATTGGACTGAAGAAAATTGGTATAAGTGCGATATTGTTGTTGATATCGATACTCAAACAATGGATATTTCCTGTGAGCAGGAGGGCAATTCAAGTGAGAGGGTAACAAAAAATAATATTACGCTTTTGGATTGTGATAAGGCTGTCGGCAAAGGTGGATATGAAAGTTTCCTCTTCCAAATTTGGAAAAACGCAGAAGGAACTTCCGGATTGGACAATTTAATAATACTGGAACGTGGTATGACAATCACGAAGGCAAGTATTGATAGTGACGGAAATACTGTAAAAACGCTTGAGGGTCTGAAAGAAGCTGCGAGTCCCGAGATAGAAATTTTGTGTGAAAATTCTATGAAACAGGATATGTCAGCTATTGTTTATATCAACAGCTATAAAAATGGTGCATTATTAAAATGTCAATCAAAAGAAATTGTGGTTGACGCAAATGAATATAAGGCGATTAAAACTTTGGAAATCGTAAATTACGAATTTGCCGATGCGGATTGTGTAACTTTCTTGGTTTGGAACAAAATGCTTATGCCTCTTTGCGATAAAATAGAGTTGAGATAAAAATCACATAATTTATGAGTTTAAAATATAATATTTCTGCTGTTGTGAAAACAGCAGAAAACAGATTTAAAACGAACATAATATAAGGGAGAAATTTTATGAAAAAACTAATTGCAACAGTGGGAATTGCTGTAGGTGTATTAACGACAGCGGTTGCTTACGCAGAAACTCCTAAATTGATAGGAAGTATGGATTATATTTCGGGGACATTGCATATTGACGGACAGATATCATCGGCAGATAAATATGTGTCGGCAAATATGCTTGTTCTCGGAAAAACTCCACAGGAAGCGGAAAATGATACAGATATAGGAAGTAACATAGTTTACAGCGGTGAAACGATTACAGATGAAAATGGTGCTTTTTCATTTGATGTAAAGTTTGACCAAAACCTTGCGGAGGGAACATACGATTTGTATTTCGGCTCAGAAGCTTTTGACAGTACCGAACATTATCCGGTATATTTCTCAAGTGCAGAAACGTACAGGTCAAAGATAAATGAGCTTAACGGCAAAAATGAATACAGCGATTTTAAAAATTGGCTTGATACTGATAACGGTGCGGAAAAGATAGGATTTAATAAATATGAATCACTCACAGATAAAGACACAGCAGCAAAAATGATTTATCATTACGCGAAAACAACGGGACTCAGTACCACAAATGCTACGGTAAACAACTCTGTTTTTGCTTCGGGATATTATGCAAGTCTTATTAAAAACAATATTCCACTTACAAACGGATGGATTGAAGAAATACTGTTAAAAGACAGTAATATCGCGGATTTGTACAATAAATACGGAGATAAAAATTTAACGTATTTCTTGCAAAAAATAAATAAAGATTCGGCGACAGCAGAAGAATTTGAAAAGAACATTCTTGATGCGCTCATTCTTACAGCTGTGAAATATCCTAACGGAAACGACAACATCAAAACTCTTTTTGAAAGATATTCAACATATCTCGGTGTAAATACAAAATCTGCTACATTAAATAATTATGCAGCAATCGCGGGAAATGATTATGCAAGTGTTGTAGCGTGTGTTCAGGCATTTAACGCGAGCGTGGCAAGTAAGCCTTCATATGGCGGAGGCGGAGGCGGCGGTTCCACCGGCAGCTCCGGCAGCGCAATATTTGCAGGTACACAGACAAATATAACAAATGAGCTTGGTATTAAATTTAAGGACTTAAACCCTGTTCCGTGGGCATATAAGGCAATTTCCGTTCTTTACGAAAAAGGTATTGTCAGCGGAAAGAGCGAAGAAAGTTTCTGCCCTAATGATACGGTGACTCGTGAAGAATTTGCGAAAATGTTAGTTTGTGCGGCAGGATTGCAAGACAATGCTGTAACCGGAAATGCTTTTTCGGACGCTGCTTCGGATGCATGGTATACAAAATACATAAATATTGCATATGCTAACGGTATTTGCGTAGGGATTGGTGACGGAGAGTTTGGCGTAGGCAGAGAAGTAACCAGAGAAGATATGTGTGTTATGGTTTATAACACCTTGAGAAAACTTTCGGTAAATTGCCCGGAATCGGAGCTTAAGTTCAATGATAAATCGGATTTCGGCGAATATTCAAAAGCGGCAGTTGCTTCTTTGGCGGATATGGGTATCGTAAACGGTATAGGCGAAGGGATTTTTGAACCCAAAGGCAATGCAACAAGAGCTCAGGCAGCGGTTATTATTTGCAATATGATTACGAACATTAACTAAGGAGGGCAATAAAGATATGAAAAAAGTAATATCATTAATTCTTTGCCTAAGTGTGCTTTTGGGATGCCGGTTTCAAGCGTTTGCCAACGAAGAAAACAGCGTGTCCGCACTAATCGATCTTATGCATACTCTGGGTATAATGGAGGATTATGAAAGCGAGATTTTTGCGGTAGAACAAAAAGTCACGAGAGCAACATTCGTAAAGGAAGCAGCGGCATTAATACGCGAAGGCGAAGCTAAAACGGATAAAGTATATTATCATGATGTATCAAAAGACTACTGGGCTTTTAACAGTATCGGAAGACTTACGGAACTTGGAATTATATGCGGTAACGAAGAGCAGTGCTTCAATCCGGAAAGAATAATTACAAAAGCAGAAGCTGCAAAAATAATGCTCACAATACTTGGCTACAATGAATATGGGGTTACTGACGAAAGCTATCCGCAAGGATATCTTCGTTTAGCGGAAGATGCTAAATTGTTTACAAAGTGCAGCGGCGGAAATGAAATTACTATGCTTGATATGCTGCATATATTCAGAAATGCATTGGAAGCGGAGGTTATTTCCGTAAACTTTGAGCATGGCAGACTTACATATAAGAAAAGTGATACAACGTTGCTGGAACAGTATTATAAGATGTATTTCGGTGATGGTACAGTTACCGGATGCGACGGCATAGACCTTTCTTCAGGAGAGAGAATACAGGACGGGAAAGTATATATTGATGGTGTTGCATATGAAACTGAGCTCACAGGATTAATTGATTGCTTGGGCAGCAGAGTTGAATTTATATACAATGAAAACAATACCGGAGACTATAACTTGATATGGTTAAATTCCACAGGGAAAAGTGATGTACTGGCAATAGGAATAGCATATGAAAAGAATTTTGATGCAAATGAATATGTATTATCATATAGCAGGGAGGGCTCCGATAAATATAAGAGGTTGAAAATTGCAAGAAATATAAATGTTGTCTATAACGGCGCCTATGTTAAAGACGGAATAGAAAATATTTTCTCAAAAGAAAAATATTCGGTTACATTTGTCGGAAATGGCGGAGATTATAGTCTTGCAATAGTTGAAGCATATGAAAATTATTCTGTGGCCGATGCTGACTTTGATAAATGTGTTATTTATGATGACAATGCGGCAACAAAAAAGATTTCGCTGAATGAAGATGATTGGGAAACTGTTGAGATAACTAAAAGCGGTTCAAAAGCAGTATTTTCAGACATTAAAATAGGTGATATTGTCAGCGTATTCGAATCATATGACGGGGAATCAGTAAAAGCCATAATTTCATCAAACACAGTAGAGGGAAGTGTTTCGTGTATTGATGTTTATGAAAGTGAAATCGCTGTTCTTATTAACGGCGGAACATATTATTTTTATGACAGTGCGGCAGCAAATAATGTGCGTGCGGGAGATAATGTAATATTACATCTTGATTATAATAACTATATTGCAGACCTGACCATAAGTACCGGAAGTGAAGCGGTAGCGTATGTTAT
>CALXUL010000316.1 GCA_944391635.1 uncultured Clostridia bacterium
CCGCCACGAGCTGCCGCACGTCCTGTGTCTCCTGCCACATCTGCCCAGCGTACACCTTGTTCCGCGGCAGGACCGATTAATGAAGTAGCAAATTCAACTCCGTACTTATTCTTTGCCCATTCCTGCGCTTCCGGGATATCCAAGCCCCAACACTCAGTAGCGTCAATTAATTCTGCCGTATTATCATCAAGTTTTAACATCACGGGAGTATCGCTTTCACCTGTAATATAAACCATATCAAAACCGGACCATTTTACATTAGGACCGAAATGACCTCCGCAGGCGGCATAGCCAACTCCGGACGGGGTTTCATACGGGCTTTGCAAGGGTCTTGTTAATGCAGATTTACTTACTACCTGGTAACGTGATGAAAACGGAACTGATGTTCCTGTAACCGGTCCGGGTATAAACATTACCGGATTTTCCGGTCCCATAGCGTCATAGCCCGGTTTATCTTTTAAGGCCTCCCATAAAAGTTTCATACCCAAAGCTCTGCCACCGCAATAATTTTCTATATACTGCATATGTCTGTCTGTAATCGTAACGGTTTTGGTATTGAGGTCAACTTCTACGCATTTACCCCAATATCCTTTTCCGGTAAAATCTCTTGCCATTTAATCCACCTCCAATTATTCCTCTATCTTTATGGGAAGATAAGTATAATAATCGCCGAATATCGTATTATAAACCTGTTCGGCAATTACATCCGACTTAAAAGCCCACCATCTGCCGTCTGTGGTATCCGGTTTGGGCGTAAGACGCAACGCATCTTCGGGACAAGCCTGCACACAGCTCGGATTTAAATCACAAAAATCGCAAGCTCCTACTACTTTTTCTTCATTTAAATCCATACGTAAACATCCTGTTCTATCCGCATTGCAAGCTTCTATGCACAAACCGCACAAAGTGCATTTATCATGATCTATTATTATCGCTCCCGATACTTCATGCTTAGAAATTGCCTGTACTTTATCAGGACAAGAAGCAAGACAAGGAGCGTCATTACAATGCTGGCATAAAATAGCAATATCTACCGTACCTCTGTGTAAATCATGACAGTATACTTGAATATTAGAATTATGCAAGATAGGTTTGCCGTAATGATATAAAGAACATTCAAACATACATAATTTACACCCCGAACAATTTTCATGTACCGGCATTATGGTAGACGGCTGAACAACTAAATTTGTAGCTTCTTCTGCTGTGGGAACAGTAGGTGCTTCGGTTACGGTTACAGTCTGAGTTTCTGTAACTGTTACAGTTTTATTCTCTGTTACCGTTACCGTATTGGTAACAGTTTCCTTTTCTGTTGTACAACCCGCTAATGCCAATGCTCCTCCTACTGCCATTGCACCTTTTAAAAAGGCGCGACGGTTTATTTGCATATATTTTGCCGCATCAAGCAGCGAAGTATTTATATTTTTATTATCTGACATTTTATATCCCCCTTTCGGATTAAAAAATTATTGCTTATTTATCTGTCGTTCACTATTAAAATCAAATAAATTTTTAATTCATAACTTTTCTTACCTCGCGCCATAAACAAATAGTTTGGAATTTTCATGCTTTTGCTTTCCGGCAAAAGGTTATATTTACCATATACTGATCTTAAATTTATTTGTATTACCAAGCACTTTTAAAGTATTTTCAGTTCTGCCGGCTTTTGATATAAGCAAAACACGAACCATGACGACAGTATTAATAAAAAAAGTCAAACAATCCCTCCTTAGTGTTTCTATTTGAAACAACTTTTGATAGGAAAAGTCTAACCTCTTGACTTTCAACCGTCCAATATTAAAAAAATTCATCTATCAATATTTAATATAAATAACTCTTACACTCTGCTTATTAAAAGATGAAATGAAAGATATATACTATTTAGATTGTTACTGTTATTAACAAAAGCAAAAATTTTTGTTATAATTTATGATATTTATAATGCAAGGAGGTGCTCCCTTGACTTTTGAACAGCTGAAATATTTTGTAACAATTGCCGAGGCTTTAAATTATTCTCAGGCAGCAAAACAATTACATATTGCGCAACCTGCGCTTTCTCAATCTATTGCCCGTTTAGAACAAGAAATCGGCTACTCCTTGTTTGAAAAAAAAGGGCGCGGTATTATTCTTACCCCACACGGAGAATTATTCCTTGCACATGCGCAAATGGCTATCAATAATATTGAGTCAGGTATGCAAAAATTAGCAGATTTTGACTCCACCATACCTGAAACCGTAAAAATAGCTATTAATAATGATATTAATACAGATGATATTTCAGAAATCTTGGTTCACTTCCGTCAACAAAATCAAGATATAGATATCCGTACTGCCGGCATGGATTATGTACAGGTAATTGATGCTTTAAATGCCGGGAAGACAGATTTTTCTGTTTGCGGATTAAATCAAACAATTATGGAGGACAGCGACCTTTCTTATATAGAAATCGCCTCTCATCCGTTTTTCGCCTACCTATCCGCCGATAATCCTTTATCACAATTACCTATA
>CALXUL010000317.1 GCA_944391635.1 uncultured Clostridia bacterium
GTGTTCGTTACAAAAATCCTCAATCGTGTAACAGGATCACCCCCGCGCTTGCGGGGAAAAGCTTAATTTCCCAAACTATGCAAACCCTTGCGAAGGATCACCCCCGCGCTTGCGGGGAAAAGTGAGAGTGATTGCAGGAATTACAGGAAAGACTAGGATCACCCCCGCGCTTGCGGGGAAAAGATAACAAAACTTGTTGACCGATACCGCAGACCGGGATCACCCCCGCGCTTGCGGGGAAAAGCTTCCCTTACCGTTGCTTGATATGCTTGATTGAGGATCACCCCCGCGCTTGCGGGGAAAAGCCCATTTTTGACGCTAATTTTGCGAACTGTGGGGGATCACCCCCGCGCTTGCGGGGAAAAGTTTGCCGTTCACCATAGAGCAAATCTCATACCGGGATCACCCCCGCGCTTGCGGGGAAAAGACTAATTTTTTCTCCTATTTATTACTTTTTCTTTCCTTTCTTGTTCAATTTTCATTTAGTTTGTCATATAGCGATAACATTATCTCACAATCTTTATAGGCTCTGTGCTTCCGTGATACATCCAACGATAAACTTTCTGCTACTGTTCGCAAATTATAATTTGTCAACCCAAATATTTTTTTGCGTACTTGATTTTTTAAATCTATACATACATTGTTTGGCATCGCCTTTTTACACGCTTTGCATGCCTCTTGCAAAAATAGCATATCAAAAGTGATATTATAGCCTATCAGCTTTTCTTCACCTATAAACTTTAAAAAATCTGTAAGCACTTTTTCCAACGGCTCTCCTTCCTCTTTTAACAATTCCTCATCTATTCCTGTAAGATCTCTAATCGCTTTTGGTATCGGATGGTCTGTCATAACTAACCGCGAAAACTTTTCTACCTGTATCCCTTCCTCTACACGTATTGCTCCAAATTCCAGAATTACATCACGGCTTTCATTTAACCCTGTTGTCTCTAAATCTATTATCACATATGAATCCGGATTTTTACTTGTCGTTTGTCTCTTTTTTACCGACATCTGCCTCTTTGCTGCATTACTGAACCCAGCCTTTACCGTATTATCCTGTTTATAACTACCCGGCAAAGGGCGGCGCATTAACTGAATACCGTCAAAGTCCACTGGCATCCAACTTGAATTATGCACACGAAAATCCATTTTTTGCTCGTTATTTGCTGAAAATACCATTGTTGCTCGTCCACTTTTCAAATTTTGACAAACCCGCCCCCAAATTGCATCCCTCACACGGCTGTTTAAATTACCCACATATACTCCTGTATTAATCTCACATAACCATTTTGTCAAATCTCCACGTAATTTTGCCGGGCAGTCTGTCATTGAAATTACAACAATAATTATTCCTCCTTTTCCTCTGCGTAATTTATTCCATTGGCAACAGCGCCGTACCTATTGTCCCACAAATATACAGAATCTTGCATATCTGCCTGTTCCTCATCATTCAGAAGTAATAATTGTATGTCGCGTATCATTTGTTCTAAAATATGCTTTTCCACCATTACGTCACGCACTCTCCTGCGCACAGCTGCACCTATATCTTCCGGGGCTTCTGATGCTATTTCAAATGCAATAGGGATTGTTATCTCTGCTTTATACAAATCTGCTATATCATATACAAATGACCCTTCGTGCCCTACATGCACAAACCCCAATCCCGGCGCACAGCCAAGCGATACAATCACTGCATATGCTAATCCGTACAAACATGCATTTCCGGCTGAAAGCGCCTGATTCACCTTGCTTCCACTTTCAAAATCATCCGGAGAATATTCCCTGCCATCCCATTTTACTCCTGTTCTCTTTGATGCCGTTTTATATGCCTTTTTTATTCGGCTTCCTTCCCTGCCTCGCAGCTGCTGCATTGTTAAATGTGATACTTCCTCATTTGGAAACCGCATTTGATACATCTTTCTTGCAACTTCAAGATGTTTTCGCGTATTACTTACCAGTTCTGCTTGCTTCTGCAGCAGATTCGACCGTGTTGCCAAAGGACGACCGTGTGCATAATATCGCACCCCATGCTCGCCTACCCATACTGTACTTACTCCTGCATCACCTATTAGTTCCATTGCACGATGTGTTATTCGCGTACCCGGTCCAAGAAGTAATACCGAAACAGCCGCTGCAGGGATATGTATTATTCCTTTTTCATCAGTCGCTGTAATGGCTCCGTCTTGTCGCCCCAACGTACATTGTTCCAGATAAATGAATGTTATCCTATCCTTTATCCGGGGAAGTTCCTGTATCTCAGGTCTGACCATTCCAGGCTTCTCAGACATTTTTTAGCTACCTCCTTATCACCGTCATCAGACCCAGTCCATACGCTTTCCCACGACCTATTCCGTTTATCAGCATATTTTTAAACTTTTGCACATCCGTCACCTCAAGTATACCCTCATATGTAACCGACAGCAATGATACCTGATTTCCTTTATCTCCTTTTCTAAAACGCTGCCATTGTGTATGCGTCACGCCAAAACTTCCCGCAAACAGTCGGAATCCACACTTTTCTGCCTTTTCCATAAGCCACTTTTCCTGAAATTCAGTTGTGATATGTGCACATACCTTGCCGCGTTTTGCCCCCTCGGCGTAATTCGGCAGACTTTTGGTAGGGTTTGCGGTAAGCCGAAAATGCCACAATGTCCCGTTTTGCATTGTGTTCAAATATGCAGTATAATCCTTTATCTCGGGCGCTTGACCTGTTCCGAACTGTTGTACAATACCTCCAAGTTCCGGCATATCTTCACTTAACAATATAAGATAAAGCTTATTCCCTAATTTATCCAATCGCCATAAATTCCTTTTCCGGTCACCCTTAAATCCCATTTCCACCGCTCCATGAAATTGCTGCGGATTAGCCAACGCAATCATAGTATTGCGCTTTTTCACGTCCAGTTCTATTCTTGACAAATACATCTCCTGACCACCTCACAATTCTTGAAAAGGGTCGTGCTGTGTTTCGGGAATCGTTTTGTTTATTATAACGTCCTCTTTTACCATTCGATACCCAAACTGACGGTGAAGCGAACTAAATGAAATAGGCGCATCCTGCCTATATGCGCTTCCCGGCTCCTGCGCTGCTGCGTCTATTACCACTCGCACCTTAGGCGAACCTTTCTTTTTCCATTTAGGAACTAACGACTGTTCATTCTCAAGTGCCTGTTCCAGATTTTCCTCTCGTATGCCAAGACATATCGGAAGTGTTGCAGGACAAGATCTTCTTCCCAAAAAAAGCGGAAACACCGGTGTTTTAAGTGCCTCGGAAATTTCATAAAGTAATCCTTTATTCTCACTTTCAAGCCCCACAAGAAAAATCGCATCTGCTAAATAATATCTCCAGGTAACATAATTTATACTTTTTGACTTTTCTTCCTTTTTCACTATCTGATAATCCGAAAGCAATTTCCCTTCCTGGTCTACACGCACTCCAAACTTTAAACTGTTAAATTTACTTATTTCATCATCGTCATCTCTGCTAAAACCAAATGCAGCGGCAATCATTCCTATCACTCCGCTTTTTGTAGGCTCACGGTTTGTCTTACGGATTTCAAACTTTGAATCCATCCCCCATGACTGCATCGGTGCAGCCAGACGAAGCAACAGAGTTGCCATTTATTCCACCTCATTTCCGCTCAGCCGCTGTGCTATACTTTTTTCCAATTCATCAAGCATCTCGGGCAGCGTCATCATTTCCCCTAATTCTTCCAGACCTTTGCCTATAACAAATGCCTGCTCAGGCTCATCTGTGTATGCATTATACACCTCTTTCGCATAACCTGTTATACACCGTTTTGATTCTGCCACATAACCGCCGCAAGCCTCAGGTAAAACAGCCCTTTCAAATGCTCCGCACAAATTTACCGGCTGGTCGGTACGGACAGTTACATAAACAGCGTCCGGCAAAGTACGGTTAGCAAAAGTATTCTGTTTCCCGCTCGGAATAGAACGAATAAACGCCTCAGCAAATACTCGCACTGCTTTTGCGGTTTCTGCCGTTCCGAGACTGTTTTCCAACTCTATCGCATTAACCGTAGCGTAACGGTATAATGTTGAAGAGTTATATTCTATTGTACCAAGATGCCCCGCACCTGCATTATCTTCCGCTGCGCAATCATCAACTGCGGTAAAATAATCGTACTCATTCTGCACCCTATGCGTTGAAATACTATGTGCCACCTGCGCTGCCGCATCATAATTTAATGACGGGTCGTTTGCAACCATTCTACCAAAAAGTGCCATATCTACCGACGGTAATTCCCGAATGGCGTTCTTATACTCCTTTTTATCATCACAGTCTTCTACCACAAGCTTGGCAAGTCCCTCTGCCTGTTTCTGACTTAAAAAGAACAGAACATCAATGTCACTATCCTTTATCACCTTTAAGCCGGCAAACTCTAACGCTTTTTTAGCTAAAGCTTGTGCATCCTTCTCCGGCGCTATTTGCTTTATTTTATCAGCAACCAACAGCAATACTTTTTTAGTACGCGACCCCACATCTTCTTTATCAAGAAGTTCCTCTTTAAACATCTGGCGAATAGCATGTTTCCACGCCTGAGATGATACGCGCGCTCTTGTAACACCTCCATAAACAGCTGTCTTCGGGCTTCCTGTATCGTCACGGTTAACACAGCTTGGCGGCACAGTTTGAAGTACGTGAAAATCCACATATAAACGTTTTCTCATATTCATTATTTTTTCCTCCTCAAATTAATCGTTTTCTATATTATTGTCAAAGTAATACTCCTGTCCCCATTTAAGACGTACTTTTGACGCCAAAGCCGGGATTTGCAATAAGTATAAATCTTCTGCAAGCTGTGGATAGTCAAGTCCAATACCTGCTTGTCTTAATAGCTGAATCATAGCGCGTAAATAATGTGCGCTCTCCTGTATGCTTGATGCAGTCAAAAGCGCCTGAAAACGCCTGAACGAACTGCTTTCTTCCGGTTCCTGTCCCGGTTCAGCCAGCTTTCTTACTGCGTTTCCAAATGATGCACCGGGCTTATTTACATCTTTATCTTGACTTTGCTGATGCAGCGCATAAAGAGTCAATGATAAATAAATTGCCCACTCTTCCCGGGTTGGGTTTCCGTCTTTACTTTGCATTTCTTGCGGCAAATCCTGCAAAAATATCCCCCAAAGTTCCGGCATATCTCCGGGCACGCGCCCAATTCCTCTGCGCAAATTTGCTAGCATTGCCTTTTGAGGATGAATTGGCATAGTATTTAACCTCTTTATCTGCCGGCTTACATAGCGATAGATTTCACCTTCAATCATATGCTACCTCCTATTTTTTACTGATAAACCTGTTTCACGCCCTGTAAGAACCAATTATAAACCTTAGGTGCGCAATAATAGGTTTTTCTGTACTTTTTTTGGTCAATAACAACATTTCTGCCTATTAGCGCCGGCTCTCCCGCCTCTTCTATCATTCTTCTTCCAAGCGCATAAGCAATCTTTTTCGCCTCACTTCTCCACTTTTCAGCTGCCTCGTCAACACTCTTGTCCATATCAAGGCTGTAAAGCCATCTTCTGAACGGCTGGTCTATTTCATAATAAAATTCTTCTTTTGCTTTTTTGGCGCTGCCCTGTCCATCTGTACCTGTTGCAACCTCTAAATCCTTCGCAAGCTTTCCTACCTTGCCTGCCAGGCTTTCACAATTATTTATTTCATCAATTACCATTCTCCGCCATCTTTTTTCCATATCTGTTAATATCCTGCTATTAAAGGCAAGCGTATCGGAAAAAGTATTAGTTATCGCTGAAGATTGATGACTATCATATGCCACACTAACAATTTTAAAATATAACATTCTTTGTCTATCTAATATCCTCTCTGCTTGCAGCAAAACTATCCAACTTACAACTCCGGGAGTATGCGCTTCAGAATTATCCGGAAATGCCGCAGGAAACTCCCGCCAAAACTGTTTTGAAAAGTCATGCCGCATAGGTTGATAACAAGTAGGTACTATATTTTCTTTCTGGTATTTACTCCATATTGTCATCTGTTCACAAAAAGCATTTTCTTCCTTGAAGAAATCTCCACCGAGAAGCGAAAAACCAACAACAAAATCATTTTGCCTGTTTAAAAAAAGACGCCGTGACTGTAACGTCAACAACCCGGCAGCATCCTCCGGCTGATATATTTTTGTTCGTTCTCCAATTCTGGGTTTGTCCGGTGCCCAACAGGGTTTTGGTTCTTGCCACAATTCCTCTGCATCGCGAAGCAATACCAAATTAA